>CBFIAO010000014.1:0-30286 GCA_965660595.1 Puniceispirillales bacterium (SeqCode)
CTTAGCGACCACCGCCTCAGCTGTAATATTGAAATAGTCGTAAAGCGCCCCTGCTGGTGCAGACTCGCCAAATCCGGTCATGCCGACAAAGCCGCCATGATTACCAGTGTATTTTTCCCAGCCAAAGCCACTAGCCGCTTCCACAGCAACACGCGGGGCATCACCTAAGACACTTGCCTTATAAGCATCATCTTGGGCATCGAACAATTCCCAGCATGGCATAGATACAACCGCGGCATGAAGCGCATATTTTTGCTTAAGCTCATCTGCGGCGGCCACGGCTAAGGCGACCTCGGTGCCTGTCGCAATGATCGTTGCATCACGTCGGCCTGATGTATCACGCAACACATAGCCACCCTTCATGGTCAAATTATCATGACCTTTTTCTTGGCGCAATGTTGGTGTGCCTTGGCGTGATAAGGCCAATAATGATGGGGTGTCATTAGTGTTGAGCGCGATTTCCCATGCTTCGGCGACTTCCACCGCATCAGCTGGTCGGAACACATTAACATTAGGTGTGGCACGCATCATGGCCAGATGTTCCACCGGTTGGTGGGTTGGCCCATCTTCACCCAGCCCGATAGAATCGTGGGTCATGACATAAACGACACGTTGCTTCATCAATGCCGACAGGCGAATGGCGCCGCGAGCATAATCAGTAAATACCATGAACGTCCCGCCATACGGCACCAGCCCGCCATGCAACGCCATGCCGTTCATCGCGGCAGACATGCCATGCTCACGGATACCGTAATGCACATAACGGCCTTTAAATTTCCCTGGTGTTACTGGCACCATATCACCGGTTTTTGTCAGGTTAGACCCGGTCAAATCAGCAGACCCACCAACCGTCATATCTGTTGCCGCATTGATGACTTCCAACGCTTTTTGCGATGATTGGCGTGTTGCCAGTTTCGGCGCATCTTCTTTTAACGCTTGGCGATACGCTTTCATTGCCTTGCCCAGCTTAACTGGCATCTCACCAGACATGGCGGCATTGAACCGCTTTTGCTTTGGTGAATTGGCCAGACGTTCCTGCCATGCATCATACGCATCAAGGCTGCGTGCACCAGCAGCGGCCCATGCATCTTTCACATCTTGCGGCAGGGTAAATGGCGCGGCGTCCCAGCCAAGTGCTTGACGTGCGCCTGCAATTTCTTCTGCCCCCAGTGGCGCACCATGTGTCTTTGCGGTACCGGCCAATGTTGGCGCACCAAAACCGATCACGGTCTTACATGCAATTAATGATGGTTTGCGGTTTGCAGCAGCAGCCTGCATCGCCGTGCGGATCGCGTCATGGTCATGACCATCAATCATCTGGACGTGCCAGCCCGCAGCGCGGAAACGCTGGATCTGGTTCATTGATGTCGACAATTCTGTCCCACCATCAATAGAAATCGAATTATCATCCCAAAGCACGTTCAAACGGCCCAGCTTCAAATGGCCCGCAAGGTCGATCGCTTCATGACTGATGCCTTCCTGAAGACAGCCATCACCTGCGATCACCCATGTGTTGTGGTCCACCAGATTAGCACCGAACTTTGCCGCCATCATGCGTTCTGCCAGCGCAAAACCAACCGATGTCGCCAGCCCCTGCCCCAATGGGCCGGTGGTGGTTTCAATGCCAGTCGCCATGCCATATTCCGGATGCCCTGCGGTGATCGCATGCAGTTGGCGGAAGTTTTTGATCTGATCCATGGTCATATCGGCATAACCCATCAGGTGATTCAGCGCATAATGCAGCATGGACCCATGGCCTGCCGATAAGATAAAGCGGTCACGATCTGCCCAGTTTGGGTCTTGTGGATTAATCTTTAAAAACTCAGTGAACAGGATCGTGGCAACATCAGCCATACCCATCGGCATACCAGGGTGCCCAGAATTTGCAGCCTGCACGGCGTCCATAGACAGAAAACGAATGGCATCCGCCATCTTACGTGTGAGTGCTGGGGAAGCGTTATCCATGCCAATGGACCTTTCTTAAGTGATCTTAAACACAAATCGAAATATAATTGGGGCATTTCGCCAACCTGATATACCTAGCTTGCGTCGGCATTTTTTGACGAATCATATCCCCGTTTTCTGCAGCTTTAATAGCAAGAGTTGGGGGAAAAATCACTCTTTTTCCGCGCCCGCGGCAACATGATGCGCCACAAGGCGTGCAACTTCACTTTTGGCCCCAAAAAACAGCGGAACACGCTGATGCAGGCTTGTCACGTCAAGGTCTAGGATATTGGCCTGACCATCAGTTGCCATGCCGCCAGCCTTCTCGGCCAGTAACGCCATGGGATTCGCCTCATAAACCAGACGCAAGCGGCCAGTTTCATTGCCTTTACGCTGATCAGCTGGATAAAGAAAAATACCGCCGCGCTGGAAAATACGCCACGCATCCGCGACCAGTGATCCAACCCAGCGCATCCGATAATCTTTCCCACACGGGCCTGATTTACCGTCCAATGTCTCATCCATCCATGCTGACATGGGCGCAAACCAATGCTTCGTATAGGCAGAGTTTATCGCAAATTCTTTTGTGTCTTCGGGAATCGCAACATCACCGCCAATGCGAATAAAATCACCTTTTTCAGGCGACATGGCGAAACACGCCACCGGGCCACCATCTGTTGCCTCATTTTCGGCAAAGCCCAGAATAAGGGTGGTCTGCGGGCCATAAGTGAAAAAGCCTGCCCCTAATTGGGCACGTCCTTTTTGCAGCGCATGCCCAGCCCCATCACCATGTGATGGCAGGATGGAAAAAATAGTGCCAATGGTCATATTCACGCTGATATTTGAAGACCCATCCAATGGATCAACAGCCACGATCAATGATCCGTCACTATTTAACGGCACGGGATCATCTTGTTCTTCAGAAAGCAGCAGCTCAGCCCCGGTACCCTTCAGGTGCTTGATGATCAATTCTTCGGACGTCATATCCAATGTTTTTTGGCTATCACCATCCGCGTTCAACCCGCCAACTTCATCACCCAGATCAACATCAATACCGTTTCTTTTAATCAGGCTTTCAATGGCTTTTGCGGCGTTTGCCAAGCCCTTAATGACACTAACCATCTCGGCATCCGCATGACCTTGAGCCAGCGCGTTTTGCAGATATTCATCCAGAAACATGGGGTTCTCTTGTAAAATAATAGTCGTAAAATCAATGTGATATTTGTGGCAGGCCGATAACGACACCAGGCTTGATATGTGCGTTATCCCATGCTTTACGCCCAAACACATCACGCACCATCGGTGCAAAATGGTCCAGCTCAGGCATCGGATAATCAGGATCAAAGGACGTCATGTCCCACCGTTCACAAAAATCAGCACAGCTCTGCCAATAAGGATTATCTTTAAATTGGTCACGTTCATCAGGGTTCCAGCCATAATGATGGGCAAAATATTTCATCTGAAAAATGCCGTGCTTTTCGACAACCCAAGACACTTCTTCCCGCACAAAAGGGCGAATGATCTCTGCCGCCATACGGTCGTGATTTTGCGGTGATAACCCATCACCAATATCATGGATAAGTGCCGCCACAATCCAATCAATATCCGCACCATCAGCCTCAGCACGGGCAGCGGATTGAAGCGCATGTTCAAGGCGGTTGATTTTATAGCCGGTCAGGCTGTCATTTGCTTGGCCCGCTAATTGATCAAGAATGCGCGTAGATGTTTGTGCATGGAAGCCATGCTCCAAATCTGCTAACATTTGGTAGTCTTCGAAAGTGCCTTCATCCATTCGCGTGAATGAAACAGTAGGACTATCTTTATGATCATCTGACATATTTGGCCCCAATTATGAATAAGTGATGATTTTTATCCGATTTTTTATCATTTTTTGCAATAACATCTTTACACTTATGTGTCGTTTTTTTATGTATTTAGTCTACTTTTTTATTGGGATTTATCCATGACCACTCCTTTACAGCAGTATCTAGCAACAATCGGCATCACCGATGTGGAAACGATTTATCATAACCCAAGCTATGATACGCTGTTCGAACATGAAACTGCTGACGGTTTAGAAGGCTACGAACGTGGCGTTGTTTCTGAACTTGGCGCCATCAATGTGCTGACAGGTGAATACACAGGCCGTTCACCCAAGGATAAATTCATCACGATGGATGACACCACCCGCGATACGATGTGGTGGACTGGTGATGTCAAAAATGACAATAAACCAATCTCAACAGACGTTTGGAATGAACTGAAGACGATCACGTCAACGCAGCTAAGCGGTAAAACACTATACATAGTGGATGGATTTTGTGGGGCGAGCGCGGATAACCGGCTCGCCGTTCGTTTTGTGATGGAAGTCGCATGGCAGGCACATTTTGTGACCAACATGTTTATCCGCCCAACCGCAGAAGAACTTGAAAATTTCACCCCTGACTTCACCGTCATCAATGCGTCGAAAACGTCAAACCCTGACTTTGAACGCCATGGCATGAATTCCGAAACTTTCATTGCCTTTAACATGACCGAACGCATGCAGCTTATCGCTGGCACATGGTATGGCGGTGAAATGAAAAAAGGTATGTTCGCGGTGATGAATTACCTCTTGCCGCAACAGAATATCGCCTCCATGCATTGTTCTGCCAATATGGGCAAAGATGGTGATGTCGCCCTTTTCTTTGGTCTTTCTGGTACGGGTAAAACCACCCTTTCTGCAGATCCTGCACGCCAGCTTATTGGTGATGATGAACATGGCTGGGATGATCACGGCGTCTTTAACTTTGAAGGCGGCTGCTATGCGAAGACGATTGACCTCGACCCTGCCAAAGAACCTGATATCTATAACGCCATCAAGCGTGATGCATTGCTTGAAAATGTTATTGTCGCTGCTGACGGCACGATTGATTTTGCTGATGTGTCGCTAACCGAAAACACACGCGTTTCCTACCCTATTCAACATATCGATAACATTGTTGAGCCGATCTCTCGCGGAGGTCACGCCTCAAGGGTGATCTTCCTAACCGCTGATGCTTTTGGTGTCTTGCCGCCGGTTTCTATGTTGACTGATGATCAAGCGCAATACCATTTCTTATCAGGTTTTACCGCCAAGGTTGCCGGAACTGAACGCGGTATTACAGAACCAACACCAACCTTCTCGGCCTGTTTTGGGGCAGCGTTCCTGACCCTGCACCCGACCCAATATGCCGAAGTGCTAAAGGCACGTATGCAACATGCTGGTGCTAAGGCCTATCTTGTGAACACAGGTTGGAACGGCAAAGGCGAACGTATTTCACTTGCCAATACACGTGCCATCATCAACGCCATTCTTGACGGCAGCATTGATGATGCTGACACGCAAAACTTGCCGATCTTCAACTTGGCCATCCCATCGCAGCTTGGTGCGATTGACCCGGCAATCCTAGACCCGCGCACCAGTTATGATGCCGCTTCAGGCTGGACTGAAAACGCAACTGACCTTGCAGGCCGCTTCATCAAGAACTTTGAAAAATTCAATGGCACGCAAGAAGGTCGTGATCTGGTTGCCGCTGGCCCTAAGCTCTAACCGCGCAAGCCCACTCATATCCCGCTTATAATTAAGGCCCCTTCACGGGGCCTTAATATATTCAAGATATCACAAGACAATCAGCTGCCTTTTCGGGCATCAATGGCGGTGGCCAACATACACATCAGCTCAAACATCATCGACACCCCAACCCATGCCGTATTGCCGCTATCATCAAATGGCGGTGAAACCTCAACCAGATCAGCCCCAATAAGGTTTAGCCCCATTAATTGCCGCACCAACAACTGTGCTTCACGTGTCGTGAAACCACCAATTTCTGGTGTGCCTGTACCTGGCGCAAAGGCTGGGTCAATACAATCAATATCAAAGCTGACATAAGTTGGCGCCATGCCCACAATTTGCCGCGCTTCAGCCATCACCTCTTTAATAGATCTGTCTGCAAATTCATCCATGGTGATGATGGTCACGCCTTGCGCACGTCCCCATTCAATATCACCGCCATCATACATCGTGCCGCGAATCCCGATTTGCACTACACGTTTCGGGTCCAGCAATCCTTCTTCGATAGCGCGCCTAAACGGTGTGCCATGGGTGAACTTACAGCCATCAAAATACGTATCAAATAAATCGGTATGCGCATCAAAATGGATCATCCCCACCGGTCCATCTTCGGCCAAGCCCCGCAACACAGGTAATGACACCAAATGGTCCCCCCCAGCAGTCATGGGCGTGATGCCGCGTGCTTTAACATCACGGTAAAAATCAGTCACCCATGCTAGGGTATCTTCCAGCCCCGCAGGGTTCACCCGCGTGTCGCCCAAATCCGCACAATTCACCAAATTAAAAGGTGAGATATGTGACACCGGATGCGTCGCCCGGATCATGGTGGATAAATCACGCAACTGGCGCGGTCCATGACGTGCACCAGGCCGATTAGTAGTACCGCCATCCCATGGCACCCCGATCACGCCCATCTCAACATCACCAATACGCGGGTGGTCCATTTCCATATATGGCAGCCGCATAAAACTCGGCAGCCCTGCAAATCGCGGCAATTCCGCACCAGATACTGGTTCGAAGAAATTATCCTTACTCATGTTTTTCTCCTCTAGTCATCAAGCGCGATATAGGTTGCCCGCACATCGCTATAGGCTTCAAACGCATAAAGCGACTGCTCACGCCCAAAGCCAGATTGCTTCACCCCGCCAAACGGCATATCAGGCGGGATCAGGTTATAGGTATTCACCCAGACATTGCCTGCCTCTAACTGGTCAGCAACGCGATGCGCCCGGGTTAAATCACGGGTAAACAGCCCTGCACCCAGCCCAAAATAGGTATCATTTGCGCGGCGCACAGCTTCTTCTTCATCATCAAAAATCAACACGGACATCACCGGGCCAAAAATTTCTTCGCGCACCACGGTCATGTCATCATGACAGCCACCTAAAATAGTTGGCCGCATGTAATAACCATCTTCAAATCCTTGGGGATGGACGCGATTGCCGCCAGTCACCAGCTCCGCACCTTCCTCAACCCCTGCCTTGACATAGCCCAGCACTTTTTCCAAATGCTGTTCTGAAATCAATGCCCCCATCTGCACGTCATCAGCCATAGGGTCACCCACGGTCATGGCCTCGGTCAGCGCTTTCATCTTCTCCATTAATGCAGCTGCAACAGACCGCTGAACAAACACGCGGGTGGCGTTGGAACACACCTCACCTGCGGTATAGAAATTGGCGTCCAGCGCAGTTTGCGCAGCTTTATCCAAATCACTATCTTCAAAGATGATCAATGGTGCTTTACCGCCCAGCTCCAGCGTCACGCGCTTCAGGCTTTCGGCTGATTGCGTCATGATCTTTTTGCCTGTCTCAACCCCGCCAGTCAGTGATACTTTCGCAATCCCGGGATGCTGGCACAGCGCCGTGCCGATGGTGTAATCACCTTGCATCACATTCAACAGCCCAGCCGGCAGCCCTGCTGCTTCCATGATCTCAACAATCCTGACCGAAACCAATGGCGTCATCTCAGATGGCTTCAAGATGAACGCATTGCCCATGGCCAATGCAGGCGCTGATTTCCACAGCGCAATTTGTGCAGGGTAATTCCATGCACCGACGCCTGCACATACCCCTAATGGGATACGTCGGGTAAAGCCCATGGCGCCAGGCCATTCATGTTGCGTGCCGGTATAGGTCATGATCGCCGCGCCAAAAAACTCCAGCGCTTCCGGGCCAGACGGCACATCCGCAGACACTGCTTCTGCATAAACTTTGCCAACGTCTTGGACTTCCAGCCGTGCCAGTTCTTCATTTGCATCCATCAATGCATGGGCACATTTGATCAAGACTTGCCCACGATCTTGCACCGACCGTTTTGCCCATTCTTTTTGGGCGGCTGCGGCCATATCTACGCATTCATCCAGCATTTCTGATGTCGCCAATTCAACCGTGGCGATCACCTCACCGGTGGCAGGATAATATTTATCAAACGTCTCCGTACCTCCATTGCCAAATCGTGGCCGTGCTTTTCCGCCGTAATAGCTCTGGATCACTTTACCCATCACGTTTGTCCTTTCGTCTTGACCTTAACCTGATATTAGATGTCAAATTAACATCACAGGAATGATAGTGAAGAAGACCACATTAATGGGCAAGGATAAAGACATAGGCATCAATAATAAGGATGACCATCATAGGGATGAAGCCTACACGCTTGATGATCCGTCTAAGCACCGCGCCTATTATGACGCATGGGCAAAAACCTATGATGACGATTTCCTTAAGGCCGAAGGCTATACAGCACCGCAACATGTTGCCCGCATGCTTGCCGCCATGGCCACCCCAACCGACAGCCCTGTTGCAGATATTGGGTGCGGCACTGGCGCGATTGGCACTTCCCTTGCCGCGCTTAATCATGACATGCTGATGGATGGCTTTGATATTTCTGCTGGCATGCTGGACATGGCGCATAAAACTGGCCATTACCGCGCCACTTATCAGGTCGATTTCACCCACGATGTTCCGCATGAATATGGCGGATATGGCGCGATTGTATCTTCGGGCACCTTCACCCTTGGTCATCTCGGCCCTGATGACCTGCTTCGTGCGCTTGCGCTTGGCCGCAAAGATACGCTTGTGCTTATCAGCATCAACACCATTCATTTTGACGATAAAGGCTTTATGGGGGCTTTTCAGGACTGGCAAAGCCGCGGTATGATCACGTCACCTGATTTCCATGAAATCAGTCTTTATAAAGATAAAGATGCGGCCAGCACGGATAATGTTTCTGGCCGTATTGCGGCATTTAGGCTGATCAATTTATAGCTTGGGGGAATAAAATGGATGTCGCTGATTTTCTGATTTGGGCTGGCCTTGGCATTGTCATGGTACGTTACCTATTGCCGCGTATCCTGGACATGATGGGGATTGGCGTTGAAAAGCGCGATAAAGATGACCAAAACTAAGATAATAAGGGTGAACAAGCATTGACCTTATCACCTGAACCTTCACCCTTAACCATTATCACGCATCCTGTCTTTGCGCGTCACCGTACCCCCATGGGTCACCCTGAACGTGCAGACCGCATTCGTCATGTTTGGTCAGTGCTTGATGATGATTTCGCGGATCTTGATCGCCTTGACGCTGACATAGCACCGGCGGATGCCATTGCACGTGTGCATGGCCCTCGTTATATGGATTTTATCGCCGCGCAAGAACCGCAGGATGATATCGCCCTCACCCCGCTTGACCCAGACACCCATATGTCGTCCCATTCATTAGAAGCTGGCCTGCGTGCCGCCGGCGGGGCGATGCAATGTGTTGACCATGTTATGACAGGCCGCAGCACACGTGCGTTTTTGGCAGCACGTCCACCTGGTCATCATGCTGAACCTGACACCCCCATGGGGTTTTGCCTATTTTCTTCTGCTGCTATCGCGGCCCAGCATGCCCGCGCTACTTATGGTTTAACACGGGTTGCGGTGCTGGATTTTGACGTCCATCACGGCAATGGCACACAAGCTGCGTTTTGGGATGATGGTGACCTTACCTTTGCGTCCAGCCATCAAATGCCGCTTTATCCTGGTTCTGGCGCACGTGCAGAAACTGGTGTTGGTAATATCCATAATGCACCAATGCGTGCGGGGGATAATGGCGCTAATGTGATCACGGCGTGGCGTGATACACTATTGCCTGCTGTCGCGGCAGCACGTCCTGAATTGATCATCATTTCCGCAGGTTTTGATGCACATGCTGATGACCCACTTGGCGGGCTTAACATGCAGGCGGAAGACTTTGCCACCCTCACCACCATGATCCGTCATCTTGCCGAAGATCATGCCGATGGCCGTGTTGTCTCACTTCTTGAAGGCGGTTATAACCTGACCGCCCTGCAAGATTCGGTGCGGGCACATCTAACCGCCCTTCGTTAATCGTCCAGCCAGTCTTTTAAGATATCATCGCTATGTTCACCACATTGCGGCGGCGCATGGCGATACGATACTGGCGTTTTTGAAAACTTCAGTGGGTTACCAATCAGATCAATCGCCCCGTGTTCTGATAAAGGATAATCCATCTTCACTACCATATCACGTGCCGCCACTTGGTCTGTCTTAAAGACATCACCCAAATCATGGACTGGCCCTGCCGGCACACCGCGCCCTTCACATGCGGCCATCAGCTCATCACGTGTCCACGCCCCGATCAATGCTTCTAATATTGGGACAATAACTGGACGGTTTTCCACCCGGGCAGGGTTGGTTTTAAACCGCGGGTCTTCTGCCAATGCTGGCTGGCCCAGAATATCAGCAAATGCCGCAAATTGGCTGTCATTCCCCACGGCGATAATAATATGGCTATCTGATGTCGGAAAGACCTGATACGGCACGATATTCGGATGCCCATTGCCCGGGGAAGCAGGGATATTTCCGCTTAACAAATGGTTCACCCCTTGGTTGACCAGCCATGAAACATGGGTATCCACCAATGACAGGTCAATATACTGCCCTTCGCCAGTTGCATCACGGTGACGTAAGGCCGACAGGACACCAACCACCGCATACATGCCGGTCATGACATCACAAATCGCAATCCCCACTTTATGTGGGCTGCCTTCAGGCCCAGTCAGCGACATAATCCCGCCATAACCTTGGACCATCAAATCATATCCTGCGCGATGCGCATTAGGTCCGGTCTGCCCAAACCCTGTGATGGAACAGTAAATCAGCCCAGGGTTAACCGCCTTTAAATCCTCATAAGACAGGCCATATTTTTTCAAGCCGTCCTTTTTAAAATTCTCAATAAAGACATCTGCTTTTGCCGCTAAGGCACGCACGTGGTCTGCGCCCTCTTGCACAGTAATATCCACCGCCAGTGAACGTTTATTGCGGTTGGCAGAAAGAAAATAACCGCTTTCATTCGTGGTATTTCCGTCACTATCCTTGACCCAAGGCGGCCCCCATGCGCGGGTGTCATCACCCAGCCCGGGACGTTCAACCTTGACCACATCTGCGCCTAAATCTCCCAACAGTTGTGTGGCGGAAGGTCCAGCCAGAATGCGGCTCATATCCAAAATCTTTAACCCTTTTAGTGGTCCTGTATTTTCCATCATCATCACCTGCCATCTTCATCAGATTATTGTCATTACTTAGGCATTAAATGCAGAAATGATCAATCCGGATGCAATCCAAAACATCACCACGGCAATACCAATATCAATCTTTACCCACACATGAGGGTTCTTAAGATAACGCCCCATCCAAGATGCGCCATAGCCCAGCGCAAAAAAGAACGTAAAACTGGATAGCACAGCCCCCAGCCCAAAGCTCAACTTATCACCTTCGGGCAAGGTTGCCGATATCCCGCCCAGCAGCACCACCGTATCCAAATACACATGTGGGTTTAGCCATGTTAACCCTGCCACCATGACCAGCGCCGCCCCTAGCGTCATCTGCTTGCGTTGCCCTGCTTCCAAGACAGATGCACCTGTCCATGCATCTTTTAAGCGCAACATGCCATAAATGATCAGCCATCCTGCGGCCAGCAAAAACAGCCAAAATGATGCATCCGCCATCGGCGCTAATATTCGCCCAAGCCCGCCGACACCCAGCGCGATCAACATGGCATCGGAAACCGCCGCAAACAGGCACAGCCAAAATACATGCTGGCGTTCCAGCCCCATGCGCAAGATAAATGCGTTCTGCGCACCAATCGCCAAGATCAAGGAAAACCCCAACCCAAAGCCTTTCAAAAACGTTAACATCATTATTATGGGTAACCTTTGTCTTAATTGGGGCTTGCGCTCATGCGCGGTGATATTACCTTAAACATTATGGAACATATTATAAACGACAAAACGGCCGTATACATTCGCCAATATTGCGCCATCTTGTTCATGGCCGTGATGTTGGTGTTCCAGCATGCTCCCACTGCAACGGCTGAACCCATCGCGGGCACCGGTGATCAGCTTGCACCCCTTTTTGACACACTTGGCACGACATCTTCAACTGATGATGCTGAACTTGCGATCAGGCAAATCTGGCAAATCTGGGTGACAAATAATGACGATGCCACAAATATCAGGATGATGCGGCGCGGCATTAGTTTTATGGATAGCGGTAACCTTGCCATTGCCGAAGAAGTCTTCAGCCAGATCATCAATCGTGATAAAACCTATACCGAAGCATGGAACAAACGCGCCACGGTACGTTATTTGCGCAACAATCTTAATGGTGCCGAACGTGATATTTACGAAGTCCTGATGCGTGAACCTCGGCATTTCGGGGCCATGGCTGGCTTAGGCTTGATCAAAATGCAAGAAGGCCGCCTGAAAGAAGCATTGGTGATTTACAAAGATATTTTGGTCATTAATCCGTTCAGCCCTGACGCTATTCGAATGGTGCCAGAACTTGAAGCCGTCCTTAAAGGTGACCCTGTATGATCCTGCGCTTGGTCATCATCGTCTTAATTGCATGTTTTGTATTCTGGCTTATTAAACGCGCGCTACCTGCGTTACGTTCTGGCGGCGCACGCCGTATCTTGCCCTTTGTCATGAACCCTGTTGCTTTTGGGGTGTTACGCCGTGTTGCCATGTTAATATTACGGCTTATCTTTCGCCGTTAATCACGGCAATTATCCATATTTGCGCATATGCTCGGCCGCAACATCAAAGACAATGCCATGCAACGCCACCATCTGGTCAAAACTCTTGGTGTAGCCGCCGCCGATCACTGTTGCCACGGGTACCCCTTGGCCGCCCCAAAATTTCAATACCATGTCTTCACGGGCGCGGATACCAGCTGCCGACATATTCAACCGCCCCAGCATATCATCAACATGCACATCAATGCCGGCATCATAAATAACCAGCTCAGGCCGCACTTCTGCCGCCAGCATATCTAGGCTTTCCGCCAATACGTTCAGATAGCGTTCATCATCCAGACCATCATCCAGCACAATGTCATAATCACTCACCGCTTTGGTATAAGGATAATTCCCCCCACAATGCAGTGATGCAGTAATGACATGATCATCACCTGCTAGAATACTTGCCGTGCCATCACCTTGATGAACATCACAATCCAGTATCAAGACACGTGCTAATTTGCCTTCATGCACCAAACGCCGTGCCGCAAACGCCATGTCATTAAAGACACAAAACCCTGCGCCATGCCCCCAATGTGCGTGATGTGTTCCGCCAGCCGCATGACACGCCAGCCCATACATCATTGCTTTGATACAGGTCTTATACGTACCTTCCACCGCCAAATGTGACCGCCGCGCCAGCTTTTCTGACCAAGGCAAACCTAATACACGCTCAGCTTCTTTATCCAGCATCCCATCTTTAATCGCGGTGATATAACGCGCATCATGGACCATCGCCAACTGTCTTGGATCAACAGATCGTGGCTGGCTAACACGGCCATCTTTAATAAACCCTTGGCGAATAATGTAATCCATCAATGCCGTAAATTTACCGCCGCGGAACCGATGCCCATCCGGCAGGCTGATATCATAATCAGGATGCCCCACGACATGAAGGCCAGATGCATTTGTGCTAAGTTTTACCATCTTCTTGACATAGTCAGGATCGTCATTACATCAATAGTTATAAACATACACTCCATCCTATTTACGAAAGATTAGGCCCATGGCGGTTAAAGTTGAAATTTACACCAGCGCATTATGTGGCTTTTGCACAGCGGCAAAACGTTTACTGAACGCCAAGAATATCGACTATGTCGAAATTGATGTCACCATGGACCGCGCCACCCGCGCTTTAATGACAGAACGTGCTGGCGGCAAGACATCAGTGCCGCAAATTTTCATTGATGATAAAGGTATTGGCGGCTGTGATGATCTCTACGCCCTAGAGGATGCCGGCACGCTCGATCAACTCGTAGCCTAACAAAAAGGCAGGGCCTATGCCCTGCCAGTATTCATTTATTTCATATACCTGATTATTTTCCGCCATTCGCGGCTGACCATTCTCTTGGTGCATCCAAATAATCACCAACGGCGCCCAGTGTTGTTTTGTCGAAACGCCCTTGTTCGGTTGCCTCGGCCAGCACATCGCGCCATGTCGTCAGGTAATGCAAGGTCAGGCCGTTATCTGCCATGATCTCTTGGGTCTCTTTGAAAATATCATAAAAGAACACAACAAACGTATGGTCACATTGCGCACCTGCCTTACGGATCGCATCAACAAAGGTCACTTTACTGCCGCCATCTGTTGCCAGATCTTCCACCAGCAGCACATTATCACCTTCGTTTAGCGCACCTTCAATTTGTGCATCACGGCCAAAACCTTTTGGCTTTTTGCGGACATATTGCATGGGCACGGCCATCCGCTCAGCAAACCACGCCGCAAACGGAATACCTGCGGTTTCGCCACCTGCCACCGAATCGAACGTCTCATAGCCGGCTTTGTCCATCACAGTTGAAACGCCATAATCCATCAGCGCAGACCTTATCCGCGGGAACGAGATTAATTTACGGCAATCAATATAAACCGGACTTGCCGCCCCAGATGTCAGGATAAATGGCGGGTCAGCGCGAAAATGAACCGCGTCAATTTCCAGCAACATTCGTGCGGCTGATCTCGCGATATGGGCACGGTCGGGATGGGCAATATTGATCATGGGCATTTCCTATTCGCTAGCGCTATGAATTTATTCAACTTTATCGACATACCAGAAAATATCAACGCCCGGGTCAAAAACCGTCACGGTTTCATCACCTGCATGGACCAATTCTGGGTATGACACAGGCGCATCACCCTTACGAAGATGTATCATCGCATCATGCGGAGGCAGGCCATAAAATCTTGGCCCGTTTAAGCTCACAAAACCTTCCAGTTGATCCAGCGCGCCTTCTTCTTCGAACACATGGGCAAGGCAAGACATCGTGTTAGGGGCGGTATAAATCCCTGCACATCCGCATGCCTGTAATTTTGCATGGTCTGGATGAGGTGCTGAATCCGTGCCCAAAAATACACGATCATGTCCAGATGTGGCCAACGCACGCAGCGCCAGGCGATGTTCTTCACGTTTCGCCACTGGCAGGCAATAAAAATGCGGCCTAATTCCACCTGCTAAAATATGGTTTCGGTTGATCATCAAATGATGGGTCGTGATGGTCGCCGCCAGGTTGTCACTGCCTTCTTGCAGATACAGTGCCGCATCCCTAGTGGTGATATGTTCCATGACAATCTTCAACGACGGCAGCTTTGCCCTAAGCGGGTCCAGCACCGTATCAATAAATGCTTTTTCACGGTCGAAAATATCAATTTCCGCATGGGTGACTTCACCATGGACCAGCAATGGCATCCCAATTTCTGCCATTTTCTCAAGCACTGGCATCACCTTATCAATATCGCGCACACCAGATGCAGAATTGGTGGTAGCCCCGGCAGGGTACATCTTAACCGCTGTCAGCATGCCAGCATTAAAACCTGCCGCCAAATCTTCGGCATCCGTGCCTTCGGTCAAATACGCCACCATCAATGGCGTGAAGTCCATACCTTCAGGTAAGGCCGCCATGATACGGTCTCGATACGCAGCCGCATCTGCGTTGGTCACCACAGGCGGCACCAAATTCGGCATAATAATCGCACGGCCAAAATGGCGTGCCGTATCAGGCAGCACCGCTTTTAACATTGCGCCATCACGCAAATGCAAATGCCAATCATCCGGGCGCCTAATCGTCAACTCAGTCACGGCAATCCTATTCCTTTTCATATAATCGCCCTTTCATAGCATGACCGCCCCCAAAAAAGGCATAAAAAAAGCACGGCCACCATCACAGCAGCCGTGCTTTTAATTCACTAAATTTGCGACCTATTCAGCAGCAACCTGCTTACGCATGTCATCTTTGCTGACGCCAGCAACGCTCACAGGCTTCTTCATGGCGTCACGGCGGAATGGCTCACCCAGCTCTTGGTTCAGCATGACTTCGATAAACGTTGTCTTGCCTTCATTCATCTGTGCGTCAACCGCTGCATTTAGCGCATCAGTCAGCTCATCCATGCTCCACACAGCAATACCTTCAACACCACACGCCTTGGCGATACCAGCATAAGATACTTGTGTATCCAGCTCGGTACCGACAAAGTTGTCATCAAACCACAATGTTGTGTTGCGCTTTTCCGCGCCCCACTGATAGTTGCGGAAGATAACCATGGTGATTGGCGGCCACTCGTTACGGCCAATCGCGGTCATTTCATTCATGGAAATACCAAACGCACCGTCACCGGCAAAACCGACAACAGGTGTATCTTCACGGCCGATTTTCGCGCCCATGATAGCAGGCAGACCATAACCACAAGGCCCAAACAGACCTGGCGCTAGGTATTTACGACCTTGCTCAAACGATGGATACGCGTTACCGATCGCACAGTTATTCCCAATATCAGAAGAAATAATCGCTTCTTTTGGTAATGCAGCACTAATCGCACGCCATGCCATACGTGGTGACATTTTTTGCGGCTCACGGTCACGTGCACGTTCATTCCATGTTGTGCCCGGATCATCATCTTCATGGTCGAGTGAGGTCAGCTCTTGCGCCCATGCAGACTTTGTCTTGGCAATCATGTCACGTCGTTCAGCACGGCCCGCGTCACCAGCAGTACCATCCAGCTTGTCGAGGATAGCGGTTGCGACTTTCTTCGCATCACCAACAATACCAACGGTCACAGGCTTGGTCAGACCAATACGATCTGGGTTGATATCAACCTGAATAATCTTGGCGTCTTTTGGCCAGTAATCAATGCCGTAACCTGGCAGGGTTGAAAACGGGTTAAGACGTGTCCCAAGGGCCAATACCACGTCAGCCTTAGAAATCAGCTCCATGCCAGCTTTTGAGCCATTATACCCAAGCGGGCCAGCAAAAAGCGGGTGTGAACCTGGGAACGCATCATTATGCTGATAACCGCAACATACAGGCGAATCCAGACGTTCTGCCAACTGCATTGATGCATCAATCGCGCCGCCAATAACAACACCGGCACCGTTTAGCATAACAGGAAATTTTGCTTCAGACAGCATCTTCGCCGCAGCTTCAATGGCATCGTCACCGCCTGATGGGCGTTCGAACTCAACAATCGCTGGCAGTTCAATATCAATAACTTGTGTCCAGAAATCACGTGGAATGTTGATCTGTGCAGGTGCTGATGCACGCTTTGCTTGCAGGATCACACGGTTCAGCGTTTCTGCGATACGTGATGGGTCACGTACTTCTTCTTGATATGCAACCATGTCGTTAAACAGGGCCATCTGTTCAACTTCCTGGAAACCGCCCTGACCAATAGTCTTGTTGGCGGCTTGCGGGGTGACCAGCAACAATGGGGTGTGGTTCCAATATGCTGTCTTAACAGGGGTCACAAAGTTGGTAATACCTGGGCCGTTCTGGGCAACCATCATCGACATTTTACCTGTCGAACGTGTGTAGCCATCGGCCATCATGCCTGCGTTACATTCATGCGCCGCATCCCAAAAGGTAATGCCGGCTTCTGGGAACAGGTCAGAAATCGGCATCATTGCTGAACCAATAATTCCGAAGGCATGTTCGATACCATGCATCTGCAGTACTTTCACAAAGGCTTCTTCAGTTGTCATCTTCATGACAGATCTCCCTTAAACTGAATTGAACGTAAGGACGCAACCACATGCGGCCCCTAAAATTTCGTAAGTCACAGCTTATGAAACCGTTTCGCGTTGCGATAGGTCCAGATACCCATATAAATTGGTCCAGATGGGCAGGTATAACCGCTAATCTGGCCCCCTTTATTTGTTGCTGTTTCATCTTATTTTATAAGAAACATCAATTTAATAAAAGACATCACATGCCACATTACTTCATCACAGGCGCTAGTGCTGGCATCGGCATGGCGCTGTCACGCCAACTAACCTCAGATCGCCATCACGTCACCGGCCTTGCACGCCGCCTTGCCCCCATGGCGGAACTTGCGGCTGAACATGACAGATTTTTGGGCATCACTGGTGATGTTACCTCGCCAGATGACCTCAACACTGCAGTTGCGCGTGCATCGGCACAACATGGCCCGATTGATGTTGCGATCTTAAATGCAGGAATTTACACGCCAGTTGATGCGTCCGCTGGCATTGACGTGGATATCTTTGACCGTCATATGCAGGTCAATTACCAAGGTGTTGTTAACGCTCTTGCTGCCGTCTTGCCTGATATGATCGCACGTGGCCAAGGCCATGTCGTGATTGTCGCTTCTGTTGCGGGCTGGGTTGGCCTTCCGCGTGCGGCAGCCTATTCCCCAACAAAAGCAGCCTTGATCTCACTTGCAGAATCGCTCTGGTTTGACTTAACCCCTAAAGGCATTAAAGTTCAGGTGATCTGCCCGGGTTTTGTTGAAACCGAAGCCACTGCTGTTAATGACTTTGACATGCCAGGTTTGATGACGTCGGATGCAGCAGCACTGGCCATGATCAAAGGCATGGCATCATCTTCCTTCGAAGTCGCCTTCCCCAAAGGCTTCAGCCGCATGATGCGGATGCTTAAATTTTTGCCCTATTCACTATATTTTAATCTCATGAAACGCCGTACCGGCCAATCATGTTCACACAATAAGGAAACATCACATGCCGACACCTCGCACAAAAGCCATTGATGCTTACGCCGCCGCCTTTGGCGTGATCACACCGGAAACGCTAGACAACCTCGTTGCAATGACGTCTCCTGACATCATCTTCACGGACCCATTTAATAACATCAAAGGTCAAGATGGCTTCCGCCACGTCTTCACGCATATGTATAAAACATGCGATGATCCACGCTTTGACATTACTGATATCGCCCATGGTAAGACCGCGTCATATATCCGCTGGCGGATGACGGCACGTCTTAAATCATGGCCGCGCATGGCGCTTGACTTTGAAGGCATGACCGAAGTTCATGCTGATGCTGATGGGCGCATCACCGCACATTATGACCATTGGGACAGCGCCAGCCAGTTGCTTGCGAAACTGCCAGTGGTAGGCGGGTTTATCCGCCGTATCTTGAAGCTTTTTGTGCTTAAACCTTAACGTTTAGCACAGCGGGATTAACATATGCCCCGGGCGGCTTAACGCCGCTCGATTAACATATGGTTCACGTCAATTTGCCCTGCGCGGAACCCACCCTCGCAATAGGATAAATACAGCTCCCACATGCGCTTAAAACGTGCATCAAATTGGGTGTCCGCAATTTGCGGCCATGCCGCCAAAAACTGGTCACGCCATAATTGTAATGTCTTGGCGTAATGCAGCCCAAACCCATTTTCTTTGACCAGTTTCAACCCTGCTGCTGAAATTGGTGCTTCAAGTCTTTTGATGGACGGCAACATCCCGCCCGGGAAAATATATAGCTGGATGAAGTCAGGCTCACGCTTATAGTCTTCGAAAATCTTATCATCAATAGTAATGACCTGAAGTGCTGCCTTACCGCCACGTTGTAGGCATCGTGATACGCATTCAAAATAGGTCGGCCAGTAGGCTTCACCCACCGCTTCAAACATCTCAATAGACACGACCTTATCAAACGTCTCGGTGACATCACGGTAATCGGTCAGCGTGATATCAACTTTATGGTCAAGCCCTGCATCCTTGATCCGCTTAGTCGCAAAATCAAACTGTTCCTGTGAAATGGTGATGCAGGTTAAATGCACATCATAATGGGATGCGGCATATTCGGCAAAACCGCCCCATCCGCAACCGATTTCCAACACCCGATCACCTGTCTTCAAATCTGCCATCTCGGCAAGACGGCGATATTTTTCATGTTGTGCAGCCTGCAAATCATGATCATCTTCTTCAAAATAAGCAGACGAATAGGTCATGCTGCTATCAAGCCATTTGTCATAGAAACTGTTGCCCAGATCATAATGGGCAGAAATATTACGGCGTGACCCTTTCTTGTTGTTCTTATTCATCCAATGGCCAATTTGACGAAAGATATTTTTAAGGCCGTTATACTGTAAATTTTTTTCAACATAGTCATTTTGCTTTGCCGCCAGCTCTACCAGTTTTGGTAAGTCATTACTGCTGACATCACCCATCATAAAGGCTTCACAAAACCCCATTTTGCCATCAGACATGATCAGCCCTAATGCTGCCTTGGTATGAATATGCATATCGGCAACAGGTCCATTTTCTGGGCCTTTAAATTCATGCACCGCACCATGGGGCAGCGTCAGCGTCAACGTACCGAATTGGATGTGCTTCATCACCGCAACAATGGCTTTAGCCCGTATATGGTACATCATCGAATTAATCATTCTTCATGTCCTTTTTAACTTAAATTCTTTTAACTTATCTTCTCGTCTTCACGTTTGCTCATATTAGCGTTACCCATGCTAACACTTGGCGTTTTCACGGCCATGGTCCACGGTGCAGGATCTGGTGCTGGCCTGCCAAAAAACACAGCACGTTTACACCATAATTTTAATGCTTCAACATGAATAGATAACAAAGGGCGCATCGGGAAAACACGTGTTTTCATAAACCCTGCAAGGATCGCCCCGGTATTCATTGTGGCTTTGCTACCGCGCAATGTTGCCGTCAGTAATGGCATCTGTTCCTTATGATACCTGATCAGGAGTGATAACGCATTCCCATCATCACGCAACTTTAATTTATAACCGCCATCCATGGAAAAAAACGGTGAGACATGAAGCTTTTTACCAACATGATGCACGCTGTCACCGCCATCATGACCAACCACGCCAACATAACTATGCATATCACCAAACGTATTTCGAACTTCATATATCACGGCTTCTACACCGTTCGCGCTGCTTAATTGATAGACGGATATAGGGTTAAAAGATGCGCCCAAGATACGCGGGAAGGTCAATAACTTGACCGATACGATATCAACATTTGGTAAAATTTCGCGTGCGATTTCACGTGCATATTCACCCAAGGGCTGCACCATTTTTTTGGCCAAAAAATTTGGGCCATAATCGCGCTCATCAAAAGATAATAAGTTAAACCCGCCCACGGAAAACAATGGTGACTGCACATGCGCGTCAGGCAATCGGTCTAGGTCAATCCATAGCGACAGGCCTTTACGCGCCAATACATGCGATTTGCGCCCTTCGGCTTGGTCACCGTGGCGAACATGCATAATCTCAGAAATGACAAGATCACATGCCGCCATTACGCCAATTTCCGATCATCCTCTGACGTAGGCGGTATGGACACATGGTCACCATAAGACGGCGTTGGGCTATCCCATGGAATATCCACACCCAGTGATTTGGCAACCGCGACCGCAGATCTTAAACCATCTTCATGAAAGCCATAACGTGTCCACGCGCCACAAAAATATAAATGGTCATGACCCTGCACGTCGCTCAACCGTGATTGCGCGGCAATGGCCTTATCGTCAAACACAGGATGATCATAAAAATATTCGCCCTGCACCAACGTTGGATCAGGTGTTTTATTAGGGTTCAACGTCACCAATACTGGCATGTTAGTGGCAAGAGTTTGCAATCGGTTCATCCAATAGGTCACCGCAAGGTTGGTGCCATTTTCTGCCCCTTCATCTTTAAGGTAGCTCCACGATGCCCATGCCGCTTTTCGTTTCGGCATCAAGGCAGGGTCACTATGCAGCACCACATGATTAGGCTGGAAATCAAAAGCGCCAATCACCTCTTTTTCGATATCACTTGCATCATCAATCATGGCTAAAGACTGGTCCGCATGGGCCGCAAGCACAACTTTATCAAAATAAACGTCGCCCTCACCTTCGATATTGACCATCACGCCGCCACTAGACCGTTTGATGCCGTTGATGTTCACGCCAGTCTTGATACGTCCATCAAGTGCGGCCACAATCTTTTTGATATACTCGCGGCTGCCACCAGACACCGTACGCCATTGCGGGCGTTCAATAAAATTCAATAACTGGTGGTTTTCCATAAACTGGATAAATGATCGCGCTGGAAACGCCATCATTGTATCGGCAGGGCAAGACCAAATCGCAGCGGCCATCGGCAATAAGTGATCATCAATGAACGGACGTCCGTAACGTTCACGCTTAATAAATTCGCCCAAGCTTTCTTCATCAGGACCAGCGGCAACACGTTTTACCGCTGTTTTATAGAACCGCACCAAGTCATAAAGCATCGACCAGTAACTTGCCTTAAAAAGGTTACTTGGCTGGGCCAGTAAGCCTTTCAATGATCCTTCATATTCACAACGTCCGTCACCGATCGAAATGCCAAAAGACATATCAGTGGTTTTGGTCACAACGCCTAAATGGTCAAACATGCCCACAAGGTTTGGATAATTACGTTTGTTATAGACAATAAACCCTGTATCAACCGGCAGCATACCGTCAGGCGTTTCAACATCTACCGTATGCGAATGCCCGCCGATGCGGGTATCTTTTTCAAAAAGATACGTGTCATATTTCCGGGAAAGAAGGTAAGCAGCACCTAAACCTGAGATGCCAGAACCAATTACTGCGATGCGCATAATGTATTCCTATTCGTATTTCATCAACCAATATGGACTTATACGAATAAATATCTAGCCCACCATTTGGTTAATCATACGAAAGGTGGGCACATGCTAATTATGACCGCCCAATTAAGACCGCATAACTTGAAATGCATCAAGGGCGCGCTGGCGTGCTGTCGGGTGGTCAATTAATGGGGCGGCATAATTTTGCCCCAGCCTTACCCCAGCTCCTTCCAGCACGATGGCAGGCTGATTAAACGGCTCAAACAGTGCTTTATCATCCAGCTCCCGCAGCTCAGGACACCATCGCCGCGTATAAGCACCCGCATCAAATTTTGTGCCTTGGCTGATGGGGTTAAAAATACGGAAATACGGGCTTGCATCTGCGCCACATCCTGCAACCCACTGCCAGCCTGCGCTATTGCTGGCCAAATCAGCATCCACTAACGTATCAAAGAACCAGCGCGCACCTTCTTGCCACGGCACCAACAAATGTTTGGTCAAGAAAGATGCCGTGATCATGCGCACACGGTTATGCATCCATCCCGTGGCATAAAGCTCACGCATCCCTGCATCAATCAAAGGGTATCCAGTCTTGCCGTTCTGCCATGCGGTTAAGTTATCTTGATAGTCATCTGCCCAAGGAAATGCCGCGAAATCATCTTTCATTGGGGCATGTGGCATATGGGGAAACTGGTCCAGCAGCTCATACGAAAATTCACGCCACACCACTTCAGATAAAAAGACATCCATGCCTTCATGGCCCGCCCCGCCCGTGCGGTCTCCATCTATTGCCATTTTTTCCATCACCGCATGGTAAATCGTCACTGGTGATATTTCACCGAAATGCAAATGTGGGGATAACCTTGACGTGCCTTCAATCGAAGGCTGGTCACGCGATACATGATAATGTGGCGCAATGCCCTCCAAAAAATCATCCAGCCGTTGCAAGGCCGCGCCTTCACCAACCCGCCATGTATCGGCAAGCCCACCTGACCAATCCGGCGCGGTAGGCCGCAGTTTAAGTCCATCAACCGTCATGCTGTCTGGCCACATATCAGGCGCAGGCACGGCTGAAGGCCGCGGACATAAATCCCTGATCACCTGACCATCCGGCGTTATGCCTGACAATTGCTTCAGCAGGTTTTTCTTATATGGGGTGAAGACCTTCATCCGCGTGCCTGCTTTGGACAAGACATCCCCAGCATTGCTTAAAAACGCACCATTATACTGGTTGATCTTGCATCCTTTGGCCGCCATATCATGGCTGATCGCGGCAAGCTGTGCCTTTGACCATGGCTCACCGCGGGTTTGTGTATAGATCGCCTCAGCATCGGTTGCGGCCACCAACTTGGCCAACACCGTGCCGGCATCACCCTTTTGGATAATCAACCGTGACCCTGCATGCCGCAATCCGGCATCCAAATCCATAAGACTAC
This sequence comes from Puniceispirillales bacterium (SeqCode), assembly GCA_965660595.1. Lineage (GTDB taxonomy): Bacteria > Pseudomonadota > Alphaproteobacteria > Puniceispirillales > UBA1172 > JAGWAQ01. The sequence goes on from CBFIAO010000014.1 coordinate 23,888, forward strand.
GATGCAACCACCATCTGCTGGCGCCGCCCATAGCCCAATCACCTGCCGCCGCATCATCCAAAATATAGACAGGCACGACGTTATGCCCTGACCGTATCGCGGCATCTAACGTCGGGTTATCCCCCAGCCTTAAATCTTGGTGAAACCAGCATAATACATTGCCCATAGCAATCCTCGATAAACAGTTATCCGGTGATGCCTTGAGAATAGGGGTAACGATAGATCTGACAAGCGTGGCAGAACAGAATTTCTGCACTACTGGACTTTTTACCACCGTTAAAATAACGGCCAATCGCTTGATCAAAAACCGACAGCCCGCCAGTATAAGCCCCAAAGGCTGGCATGATCATCCGTTGGCCGTCATGAATAAAGCATTTGCCACTGATGGCTCGCGCTTTGGTTTTGATCCGCACTTTCGGGTGATAATGCCCGGACACTTCACCGCCAGTAAGCGGCGCATCATCACGTTGGACCGCGATATGCCGAAACCAAATCCCGCCTAAGACAAAATCCTGCATGGCATCTCCAGGCAAGAAATCTGGCAATATCGGGTCATGATTACCTATAATCCAAATCACCTCACGTCCCTCGGCCAACGCATTGATCCGCGCCCGATAATCTGCCCCCAGGCTTTGCGCCATATCTGCACGGTGAAAACTATCACCCAACATCAATAACCGTGTTGGCTGGTGGGTGGTGACGGCATCTTCCAAGGCACGCAAGGTTGCGTCCGTATCATATAATGGCATCGGCGTGGTGCGTGATAATGCCCGCCCTTTTTCCAAATGCAGATCAGACACCACCATCATCCGTCCTTGATCAAACAATGCCGTGCCATCAGCATTACAAATGACATCTTGGCCATTAATGCGGGTGGTAATGGATGTATTAGTGCGTGCAGTTGTCATACGCCCAGACTTGCCTGAAATGGGGTATCAACGTCAAGCCCATCCATGGCCTCGTGTAATAAATCGGCCTCCAACTCAGCCAAGCTATCTTCCACCGCGGATGCCGTCACTGGCTCTCGCCCTACTTCCAGCATCAATGGCATGGCCAGTGGTGACACACGGTCCAATTGCTTGAAGTCAATATGGCCTTGGAACCGCGCCAATAAATCACCAAGCCGCCGAATATCTGTTAGCCCTCGTGCAGCATCTTGGCGGGTTGCTCGCATCAACACATGGTCAGGCTGGTACCGGGCCAGCACATCATAAATCAAATCAGAATTCATCGTCATTTGGCGGCCCGTTTTCTCGGCCCCGGGGTGCTTTTTCTCCAGCAGTCCTGCCACCGTGGCCACTTGCCGAAACGACCTTTTCATCATGGCGCTTTCTTGCATCCATTCTTCCAGATCATCCCCCAACATATCTGGTGACAATAATGCGTTCGGGTCTGTTACCGCGTGCAATGACCATACTGCAATCGCATAATCCGTTGCCACAAACCCGATCGGCTTCAACCCGGCACGCTCCATTCGTCGGCTTAACAACATCCCCAAGGTTTGATGCGCGTTACGTCCTTCAAACCCATACACCACCATAAATTCTTTTCGGCCCCTGCCTTTGCCGCGCGGGAATGTTTCCACCAATAATTCATCCGGCCCGGGCAGGCTAGATTTCCAATCTTGGATCGACAGCCATTGCCGAACAGGGTCTGGGAACGCACCCCAACCATCCTTATCCGCCATCATGGTCCTGATGCGTTCTGCCAAATTTGTGGTCAGGGGCAATCGCCCACCCGCATAAGCTGGAACTTTAGGTTCTGCCGCACTTGTCGGTGCACATAACATCGTCATGGCGCCTTGCATCCCAACATAAGACAACACACGTCCGGCAAAAATAAACGTATCCCCAGGGACCAACGATTGAACAAAATATTCTTCGATCTTGCCCAGCTTTGGCCCGCCACGCACCCGCACATTAATAGTATGGCTTTCGACAATCGTCCCCATATTCAGCCGCCATTGCAGGCCAACTGATTTATGGGCAATCCGGTAACGTCCATCACGCCCCGGTGCTAATTTATGGAACCGCTCATAAGCCGTCAGCGCATAACCGCCAGTGGTGACAAATTCCAACACATCATCAAAATCAGCACGGCTTATGCCGCGGTAAGGAAAGGCCGTGCGGACTTCTTCGAACATGCTATCTGCGTCAAAAGGCTCTGCCATGGCCATGCCCACCACATGTTGCGCCAGCACATCCAATGCCCCGGGCAAATCATCAGGGTCATCCAAAAGCCCCTGATTAATATCGGCAATTGCCGCCATACATTCAAAAACTTCAAATCTATTAGCCGGCACCAGCACCGCTTTTGAAATCAAGTCATACCGATGCCCTGACCGCCCGATACGTTGCAACAACCGCGCCGTACCTTTAGGCGCGCCCACCTGCACCACCAAATCAATATCCGCCCAATCAATGCCCAAATCCAATGACGATGTTGCCACCACTGCACGCAAACTGCCGCTTGCCATATGTGCTTCAACCTTGCGCCGCTGTGCGACAGAAAGTGATCCATGATGCAACCCAATCGCCAAGTTATCATCATTACAGCGCCATAAAGACTGGAACAATATTTCGGCTTGTGCGCGTGTATTTACAAACACCAACGTCGTGCCATGGTCTTTAATCAGCCCATAGATATCTTCCACCGCATAGGCCGCTGCATGACCTGCCCACGGCAAATCTACGGTCTTATCCAAGATCGTGACATCTGGCCTTCGCTTGCTCTTGGCATGGATCAGTGCGACATGGTCCGGCACCGGATCCAGCCATCCTTTCAACCCATCAGGGTCGGCAATCGTGGCCGACAGCCCAACACTGCGGGCCTGCGGTGCTAATTTCCGCAATCGCGCCAGTGACAACGCCAATAGATCACCGCGCTTATGCCCGACCAACGCATGCAATTCATCCAGAATAATGCATTTCAGGTTTTTAAAAATATTCTTGTCATCATCTTCAGGGCTTGCCCATGTCATCATCAATTCCAACGACTCTGGTGTTGTCATTAAAATATGTGGTGGGCGTTCACGTTGGCGTTGACGTTTGGCTTGCGGTGTATCACCGGTGCGCGTTTCGGCGCGGATATCCAGCCCCATCGCATCCAGCGGCGGGGTTAAATTACGTGCAATATCCACCGCCAATGCTTTTAGGGGTGAGATATAAATCGTATGCAACCCATCATGGGGGTGTTCTTCAAGGTCTATTAAACTCGGCAAAAATCCAGCCAGTGTTTTGCCAGTACCAGTGGGCGCCACCAGCAAGGATGATTGCCCCATCGCCCCCGCATTGATCATCTCGGCTTGGTGATCATGCAAGCGCCATCCTTGGTCGTTAAACCATGACGCTAACCCTTGCGGCAAGGTAATGTCAGCAGCGTTTTGCGGCATGAAGAAAACTTTCTGGCCCAATAAATTTAGCTAAGTGATATCGACAATTTGAAATTAATCCCTAAATTATATCCATCGGACATGGATGCAATATGCATTTAAATTTTTCACGTTATTTTCATGACCATGCTCACCCTGACCACCACGCATACGAATAATGAAAGCTACATCAATGATTGACCTTTACTATTGGCCCACGCCAAACGGCCATAAAATCACCATCGCCCTCGAAGAATTAGGCCTTGATTACACCATCAAACCTGTAAATATCGGTGAAGGTGAACAATTTGATCCTTTCTTCCTCAGCTTCAGTCCAAATAACCGTATGCCGGCGATCATTGACCATGCGCCGCAATCAGGTGACCAGCAAACCGTCTTTGAATCAGGTGCTATTCTTTTATATCTGGCTGAAAAAACTGGCAAATTGATGCCATCATCTGGCCCGGGCCGGGTCGCGGTGATGGAATGGTTAATGTGGCAAATGGGCGGACTTGGCCCGATGTTAGGTCAGGCGCATCACTTTAATTTCTATGCGCCTGAACGTATTGAATATGCCATGGACCGCTATTCGAATGAAGCAAATCGTCTATATGGCGTGATGGACCGCCGCCTTGAAAAAACTGAATTTCTAGCCGGTGATGACTATTCTATCGCTGATATTGCTGCCTTCCCATGGACCCGTACTTATGAACGCCAAGGCGTTAATATTGATGACTATCCCCATGTTGCAGCATGGCGTGAAAAGATCATTGAACGTCCTGCGGTTGAACGCGGCATGTTGGTCGCCAGCGAAATGCGCCAAGATTTGAAAGCCATCAAGCCAGAAGATTTCAAAAAACTTTTTGGCACTAAAGACTAACCTTCTTTGGAAAGGCATCTGCCCCTGCTATGGCCACCGTTTCGCCCGATCAGTCATCTGCGGCAACACTGCCGCCGGCTATCCGCCAGCATTGGATAAAACCTGATCGGGCAGGCTTAACGGTGGATACCGGGAAAACGCGCTTTGTGGTGGATGCGACACGCGCCGTGCCCTTGGCCGTTATCACCCATGGCCATGCTGACCACGCTAGGCCCGGGCATGACCATGTCATCGCAACGCCTGAAACCTTGGCCATCATGGCGGCGCGATACGGCGAAAATTTCACCAAAAAACAAACCCCCCTTGCCTATGGTGAATATCTTGAATTGGGTGATGTTACCATCACCATGCATCCTGCAGGCCATGTCCTAGGATCGGCCCAGATCGCAATGACCCATGATGGGCTGACCGTGGTGGCGGCAGGTGATTACAAACGTAAACCTGACCCAACTTGTGCGCCGTTTACGCCAGTGCCATGTGACATTTTTATTACCGAAGCCACCTTCGCCCTGCCAGTTTTCCGCCACCCTGACCCAATGGGGGAGATTGCCAAGCTGCTCAACTCCCTCACCCTTTTTCCAGACCGTTGCCATGTTATTGGCGCGTATTCACTGGGGAAAGCCCAACGCCTGATCGCCCTTTTACGTGCCGCTGGCTATGATGCCCCGATATACCTTCATGGCGCCCAGCAAAAACTATGTGGGCTTTATCAAGATTTGGGCATTGACCTTGGCACTTTATTGCCGGCCACCGCAGGCGAAAGAGGCAAACCACGTGATGATTTGAAAGGCCAGATCGTGATCGCTCCACCTTCTGCGATTAACGACAAATGGGCCCGCCGCCTACCTGACCCACTGGTCGTGCTTGCGTCAGGCTGGATGCAGATCCGCCAACGTGCAAAGCAATCTGGCGTTGAACTGCCGCTTATCCTTTCAGATCATGCTGACTGGGATGACCTACTCAAGACGATTGATGATATCGCCCCACGTGAAGTATGGGTTACCCATGGCCGCGAAGATGCCTTGATCCGCGCCCTCACCCTGAAAGGGATCACCGCCCGCGCCTTATCCTTAGTCGGCTACGAGGATGACGCAGAATGAAACGTTTTGCGGATCTCCTAGAACGTCTTTTATTCTCACCGCAGCGCGGGGCAAAGCTATCCTATCTTGCCGCGTGGTTTACCGACTGCCCTCCTGATGGCCGCGGATGGGGCATTGCGGCCTTAACCGGGGATCTTGACCTTGGCCGGGTTAAAGGCGGCCTAATACGGCGACTGGCCACCAGCACCATCGACCCTGAACTCTTTGCGCAATCTTATGACTTTGTTGGTGATCTTGCCGAAACCACTGCCTTGATATGGCCGCAACGCAAGCGCACACACCCTCATGATGATATTCGCAATGATCATGGCCCTCGCCTGAATGAAGTCGTCTCAACCCTACAATCTGCTCACCCTGACGACGCCGTGTCTCACCTCATCACATGGCTTGATCAATTAGATGAAACCGCACGTTGGGGGCTGCTGAAACTGATCACCGGCGGCATGCGTGTTGGCGTATCTGCACGGATGGTGCGGCTTGCGCTTGCATCAACTTACGGCCAACAGGTCGAAGATATCGAAGAAATTTGGCCACTAATTACGCCGCCTTATGATGATTTATTTGCATGGCTAGACGGCACTGCCCCTCGGCCTTCTGCTGATGGCCGTGCGGTGTTTCGCCCACTTATGCTGGCCCACCCGATTGATGATCACGATGTCGCCACCATCACGCCCGACCGATTTCTTGCTGAATGGAAATGGGATGGTGCCCGGGTGCAACTTGCGGCCGCCGCTGATGGTATACGTCTTTTCTCGCGCTCTGGTGATATGATTAATGATGCCTTTCCCGAATTAACCACTGGCCTTGACTTGCCTGATGCCGCGACCTTCACCTTGGATGGTGAATTGCTGGCAGGCACGCCAGATGCGGTTGAACCGTTCCAACATTTGCAGCAACGCCTCAATCGTAAAAAAGCTGGCCCTAAGCTCATCAATGACCGCCCTGTTTTCCTTCGCCTTTATGACAGTCTCATCAATGGTGATGATGACCTGCGCCCTGCCCCGATTGAAACACGTCGCCTTGCCTTGGCCAGCCTTGTTGCCCGCATT
>CBFIAO010000015.1:0-28542 GCA_965660595.1 Puniceispirillales bacterium (SeqCode)
GGCCTTCAAGGCGAGCGATAGCGCGGCTGACTGTGGATTTGGGCATATCCAATTTTTCTGCCGCTGCACGAATACCCTTCATGTCATTGACCGCAAGAAAGATCGGCAGATCATCAATGTCCCATTTCATGAACGTATTGTCCTAATTTATTTGCTTTGTCCCTAATTTCAGTTCAATGTAGAGTTATTGTCAAGAGATCATTTAGAGGGCCATGCCATGACCAATACTGATGGAAAAGATTATGATGACGTGCCCGGCACTTATGTGCTGGACAGCCGTTCTTACCGCAAGGGCTATAAGCTGAACATGTTTCTGATGTCCTTGAACAAAGCGGATTGCCGCGCCCAATTTGCCGAAGATGAAGCGGGATATATGGACACATTTGGGGTTAATGACGACCAAAAGGCCGCCGTGATCGAACGGCGATATTTGGATATGCTGAAACTGGGCGCGAATGTGTATTACGCCTTTAAGCTGGTGTCCCATGACCGCCACCCCCCGCAAGTGATGTATGGCAAGATGAGCAACCCTGAGCTGAGTTTTGAAGAATTTCAAACAATGATGTTATCCGGCGGCCGGTCTATTGAAGGACTGCGCAGCAAGAAGGAGAAGAAATAATGGCGAAAATTATTGGCGGGATGGGCACATCCCACGTCCCCGGTGCAGGCGCGGCCATGGACCATGGCAAAACACAAGATGATTACTGGAAGCCACTTTTTGATGGGCTGAAACCAATGCGCGAATGGCATAAGAAGAATGTGCCAGATGTGAATATCATCGTCTTTAACGACCATGCGACATCATATTCGCTGGATGGTTATTCCACATTTACGGTTGGTGTTGGCGAAGAATTTAAGCCTGCTGATGAAGGGTGGGGCCCACGTCAAGTACCCGTGGTAAAAGGCCATCCTGAATTGGCATGGCATATTGTTGAAACTGCCATGGCGGAAGAATTTGACTTGGCCGTTGCAGGTAGCCTTGATGTTGACCATGGGCTGACGGTGCCGTTATCACTTGCCTATGACCAACCCGAGGAATGGCCAACAGCGGTTGTGCCTGTATGTGTGAACGTTATTCAGCATCCACTGCCGACGGCGTTACGGTGCTATAAATTAGGCCAGTCTATTGGACGTGCGATCCGCAGTTTTGATGACAACCTGACGGTTGGGATCTGGGGAACTGGCGGGCTGTCGCACCAGCTGGGCGGTGAACGCGCCGGCGTGGTAAACCCTGAATTCGATAAGATGTTCTTGGATAACCTGACGCAAAACCCAATGGCAAATACCGAGATGTCACACACCGATTTCATCCGTGATGCAGGATGTGAAGGTGTTGAGATGATCATGTGGAACGTGATGCGCGGCGCATTGGACGAGCATGTAAATGAAGTCTATCGTTTTTATCATATACCTGTATCCGCCACTGCATATGGCGCGATCATTCTTGAAAACGCATAAAGAAAACGCATAAAAGGGGTTTAACGATGACCAAGATCAAGGTTGGGGTAGCAGGCGGTAACGGCGCTTTTGGGATCAAGCATCTTGAGGCGCTGAGCCAAATTGATGATGCCGAGATTTATGCCATCATGGCAACAAGCATGGATAAAGCCAATGGGGCCGCTGACAAATTCGGCGCACCTAAACGGTTTGATAATTATGATGCAATGCTGGCGGATCCTGACCTTGATGCGGTTATTCTGGCCACCCCGACACAGCTGCATGCCGAACAAGGCATTAAGGCAATGGATGCCGGCAAGCATGTGCTGATTGAGATTCCGATGGCGGATAGCCTAGCGGATTCAGAACGCCTTGTTGCGGCACAGGAAGCCACAACACTCGTGGCGATGGCAGGGCATGTGCGGCGGTTCAACCCTTCACACCAATATGTTCACAACTTGATCACTGCTGGGGACACCAATATCCAGCAAATGGATGTGCAGACGTATTTCTTTCGCCGCACCAATATGAATGCAAAGGGTGAGCCACGGTCATGGACCGATCATTTATTATGGCATCATGCGTGTCATACTATCGATTTGTTCATGCATCAAACAGGTGAAGACATTAGCGAAGTCCATGCCGTGCAAGGGCCAAAGCACCCTGATTTGGGGATTGCCATGGATATGTCCATCATCATGAAAACGCCAACAGGTAAGATTTGCACCTTGTCCTTGTCGTTTAACAATGATGGACCGCTGGGAACGTTTTTCCGATATATTTGCGATAATGGCACGTATCTAGCGCGATATGATGATCTTTATAACGGCAAAGATGAGCCGAGTGATGTGTCAACAGTTGATGTATCCATGAACGGTATCGAATTGATTGACCGTGAATTTATTGCCGCGATTAAGGAAGGCCGCGCCCCGAAAAGCAGCCTTAAAGATTGCCTGCCTGCGATGCGCGTGATGCATGACATCGAACAGAAAATGACGGATTAAGATATGGCAAACCAACGCGCCATCCCATATCTGCAGTTCCGCGGCGGGAGCTCAAAAGGCGTGTTTTTCCGCGCCGAGGACCTGCCTGAAGATAAAGCAACACGTGATGATGTGTTGAAATGGGTTATGGGTGCGCATGGTGATCCACGCCAGATTGACGGCCTTGGTGGTGGTGATCCGCTGACGTCTAAAATTGGCGTGATCAATTTATCAACACGTGATGATAGTGATATTGATTACACCTTCATCCAAGCTATTGTCGGTGAAGACCGTGTTGACGATACCCCTAATTGCGGCAATTTGCTGTCGGCGGTTGGTGCATTTGCGCTGGAAGTTGGGTTGATGCATGCCGAAGGCGATACCGCTGCAATTAACGTCTATATGACCAATAGCGGCAACCGATGCCGGCTTGAATTTCCGATCAAAGACGGGAAGCCTTTATATGATGGTGATGCCAAGATTGATGGCGTCAAAGGTCAGGCCGCGCCAGTGATGTGTTTTTATCAAGATCTGGCCGGGTCTGCCTGCGGCGCATTATTGCCAACCGGACAAATCGTTGATCAATTTGATGGCGTGGCGGTGACTTGTGTTGATAACGGCATGCCTGTTGTCATGTTGCGGGGTGAAGATTTTGGCCTGTCAGGTCAGGAGACACCGGATGAATTAAATGCCAATGAGCCGCTTAAAGCCAAGATTGAGTCCATCCGGCTTCAGGCAGGTGAGGCCATGGGGCTGGGTAATGTTGGCCCGAAGGCCGTGCCAAAAATGTGCCTTGCGGCCCCTGCTGCCCATGGCGGCAGTTTCAGCACCCGCACGTTTATTCCAAAAGTATGCCATCAAGCGATTGGCGTCTTGGGGGCTGTTTCAGCAGCGACTGCGGCAGGAATTACTGGCAGTGCGGTTGCAGATTTGGCAGATATCCCCCAAGGAGATAGCAAAGCCGTTACCATTGAACATCCGTCCGGTGTGTTTGACGTGCAATTGGATTACGAAAATGGTGACATTATCGGCGCAGGTTTATTGCGGACAACACGATTATTGGCACGTGGTGAGGTATTTATCCCCCACCATGTTTGGCCTGAGCATAAATAAGGAGTGATGATGACATCATATACCCATCCTGTTACTGGCATGAAGAGCTGTATGCCGCCTGACCCTGATACTAGGACACCTGTTTTTAAGGCACCGCGCGGTGCGTGCGATTCACATTGCCATGTGTTCGGCCCACATGAGGTGTTTCCGTATCATCCGAAATCCACCTATCATCCACCTGATGGACCCAAAGAAAAACTGGCGGCATTGCATAAAACATTAGGGATTGAACGTGCGGTGATCGTACAGGCGAGCTGCCATGGCCCTGATAACCGCGCCATGATGGATGCGCTGGCCGCGAACCCTGATACCTATCGCGGGGTCTGCATTGCCAATGATAGCTTTAGTGATGAAGATTTTGCCGACCTTGATGCAGGCGGCGTGCGCGGCATTCGGTTTAATTTTGTCACACATTTGGGCGGCACGCCCGATCTGGACATGATGACACGTGTGTTGGACCGTGTGAAGCCGCTGGGGTGGCATTTGGTCATCCATGTGAATGCAGAAGATATCATCACATTTCAGGATTTCTTTTTGAAATTTGATATGGATATTATTGTCGACCATATGGGGCGCGTGCCAACATCCGAAGGAGTGCATCAAGAAGCCTTTGGTATTTTGAAGAACTTTGTTCAGCGCGATAACTGGTGGGTGAAGATTTGTGGATCTGAGCGCATTTCGCAAGCAGGACCACCGTTTTATGACGCCATCCCTTATGCCCAAGAATTGGTAGAAATCGCACCTGACCGTGCGTTATGGGGCACAGATTGGCCACATCCAAACATTAAAAAATTCATGCCAAATGATGGTGATCTGTTGGACCTTGTGCCGTTATTGGCGCGTGATGAAGGGCTGCAGCAGAAAATCCTGGTGGACAACCCTGCCCGCCTTTATGGCTTTAACACTTGATAAGGGGAAGATGATGAAAACCGTTGCTGTTAAAAACATCAAGCGTGCCGATGCCGAGCTGGCCACACGATTAGGCGGATTGGGGGCATCCACCGTCCATGAAGCCCAAGGCCGTATCGGGTTGATGAAGCCTTATATGAGACCGATTTATAAAGGTGCGCAAATCGGCGGGACGGCCGTGACCATCATGGCACAACCCGGGGATAACTGGATGGTGCATGTGGCCATCGAGCTGTGCCAACCTGGTGATGTTTTGGTGGTGGCCTGCACTACCGATAACACAGACGGATTTTTCGGTGACTTGCTGGCAACATCTGCCCAAGCACGCGGCGTCAAAGGATTGATCATTGATGCTGGTGTGCGTGATATAGCGGATTTAGAAAAAATGGATTTTCCCGTCTGGTCAAGGGCAATATCGTCAAAAGGCACGGTCAAGAATACGCTAGGGGCGGTTAATGTGCCGGTCGTTTGTGCCGGTCAGATGATTTTCCCCGGTGACGTGGTGGTGGCTGATGATGACGGCGTTTGTGTGGTGGCGCGGCGCGATGCCGGTACTGTTGCTGATGCAGCACAAAAACGGTTTGATAATGAAGAAGAAAAGCGCCTGAAACTGGCTAAGGGTGAGTTGGGGCTTGATATTTACAACATGCGGCCACGGCTGGCAGAGGCAGGGTTTGAGTATGTTGACAACCTTGAAGAATTGGGCAGCTTTAACGGCATTAATTGCCAGCAGGAGGACTAAATGATTATTGATTGTCATGGCCATTACACCACCACCCCACCTGCGGTGGAAGCGTATCGGAACAGCCAAAAAGAAACATTGAAAACAAACCCTGATCATATTTTTGAGAAGGGTCATATCGCCGTTTCTGATGATGAGATCCGAGAAAGTATCGGCAATAACCAATTAAAGCTGCAGCAGGAACGTGGCACTGATTTGACGATTTTTTCACCACGTGCAAGCTGGATGGGGCATCATGTTGGCAATGCCAGCACATCACAAGCATGGACTGAACAGCAAAATGATTTGATCCGCCGTGTGTGTGATTTGTTTCCTGATAATTTTGCGCCAGTGTGCCAATTACCGCAAAGCCCTGAAACTGACCTGAAAAATAGCATTGCTGAACTGGAACGCTGTGTGGGTGAGATGGGGTTTATCGGATGTAACTTGAACCCTGATCCATCAGGCGGGTTTTGGAAAGATCCACGCTTAGGGGACCGATACTGGTACCCGTTTTATGAAAAAATGGTCGAGCTGGACGTGCCAGCGATGATCCATGTGTCTGGGGCGTGCCATCATTCTTTAGACAGTACATCGAGTTATTATCTGGGGGCTGATACCACCGCATTTGTACATTTGATGTTTTCTGACGTGTTTAAAGATTTCCCTGAATTAAAGATTATTATCCCCCATGGCGGGGGTGCGGTGCCTTACCATTGGGGACGGTTCCGGGGGATTGCGCAAGATAAAGGATTGGGTGATCTGGATGAACGCGTGTTGAATAATATTTATTTCGACACTTGCGTTTATCATCAGGACGGCATTGATTTGCTGCTGGAGGTTATCCCCACCAAGAATATCTTATTCGCATCTGAAATGATTGGCGCGGTGCGCGGCATCGACCCACGATCAGGACATTATTATGACGACACAAAACGTTATATTGATGGCAACACCAAGCTGAGTGACGATGAGAAAAGCGAGATTTTTTCTGGCAATACACAGCGCGTGTTCAGCAGATTGAAGGTATCGTGATGGGCGAGATGATGACCATTACCGCCGAAGATGGGGTGAAATTTAACGCCTATGAGGCGCGGCCTGATGGCGCATGCAAAGGCGGCGTGATTATCCTGCAGGAGATTTTTGGCGTTAACGCCCATATCCGTGAGGTGTGTGATGACTATGCCAAGGCAGGATGGCATGCGATTGCCCCTGCCCTGTTTGACCGTGTGGAGACAGGTATAGCGCTGAATTATGACGCGGATGGCATGGCAGCAGGACGCAGCTATAAATCCGCGGTGGATGACCATGCGGAAGGTGATATTCTGGCCTGCCTTAATCACCTGACAGATGATGGCATCAAAGCCGTGATCGGGTATTGCTGGGGCGGGTCGCTGGCGTGGCGCATGGCGTGCCGATATGACGGTATTGATGCGGCGGTGGCTTATTATGGCGGTGAGCTGCCTGCGCTAAAGGATGAGGTGCCGCGATGCCCGGTGCAAGCACATTTTGGCGCAACTGACCCGACCATTCCGATGGAAGGGGTTGAAGAATTTATGGCGGCACAGCCAAATGTTGCAAGTTATGTTTATGAGGCAGGGCATGGGTTTAATTGCGACCATCGCCCACAATTTAATGCCGACGCATCACAACAAGCACGGCAACATGTGGATAAGTTTTTAGCCGCGGTAAGATAGTTTGCAAAATGCATCAAGACTTCTTACATTATAGTAGTAAGAGGTAATATAATGACCGCATTAAAAACAACCGCAGCAGCAATGGTAGCAAGCGCACGTGCACGCATTGAAGAGGTAGACACACCTGATTTAATCGCACAGCTGGATGACCCGAATTTAGTGGTGGTTGATATCCGTGATATCCGTGAACGCCAGCGGAGTGGATTTATTCCAAATTCTGTCCATGCGCCGCGTGGGATGATCGAGTTTTGGGTTGATCCCGAAAGCCCATATCATAAAGAAGTTTTTGCCCAAGAGGGCAAGCGATATGTGTTCCACTGTGCATCAGGATGGCGGTCTGCCCTTACCGTGGCAACATTGGCCGATATGGGGTTTGAAGCTGCCCATTTAAAAGAAGGCTTTTCCACCTGGGCCGATCATGGCGGACCTATCACCATGCCAGCACCAAAGGACTAAATAGAGGTAGAAGATGTTTGATGTTCATTTAGACCAACACCCACGCGTTAAAAACTTTTTTGACGAAGGGTCAAATACGTTCAGTTATGTGGTTACAGATAATAGTACAAACACGTGCGCGATTATTGATGCGGTGATGGAATTTGACACAATATCAGGACGACTGACCTATAAGCAGGCTGATGAAATTATCGATTATGTAAAGGAACAAGGGCTGACGGTTGAATGGATCATCGAAACTCATGTTCATGCTGACCATTTATCTGGTGCGCCGTATTTGCAAGAAAAGCTAGGCGGGAAGATCGCCATTAGTGAACATATCCAGACCGTGCAGGACACGTTTGGTAAAATCTTTAATGAAGGTACAGAATTTCAACGCGACGGGTCACAGTTCGACCAATTATTCACCGATGGTGACACATATATGATCGGTAATTTGCATGGGATGGCCCTGCATACACCAGGGCATACGCCTGCATGTATGGTGCATGTCATCGGTGATGCCGTGTTTGTTGGTGATACATTATTTATGCCAGATGCAGGGTCTGCGCGGGCAGATTTCCCCGGGGGTGATGCCAGTGTGTTATATGACAGCATTAACCGTATTCTTTCCCTGCCAGAAGAAATGAGGCTTTTTGTCTGTCATGATTATGGCCCGAATGGCCGCGCCTTAGCGCATGAAACCACTATTGGTGCGCAAAAGGCACAGAATATTCATGTTGGCGGTGCCGCAAGTAAAGATGAATTTGTGCGCATGCGTGAAGAACGTGATGCACAGCTAGACTTACCAAAATTGATCTTACCATCCTTGCAGGTGAATATGCGCGCAGGTGAAGTGCCGACAGATGATCACGGCCAGATGGCGATCAAAATTCCGGTGAATAAACTTTAATCAAGGTGACCTGCGAAGAATAAAAAACCGCGCCATGATGAGCGCGGTTTTTTTATGGTCATGTTGGCGTCAATAAGCCCCTGATTACGACCGCATATTCGCGCCATTAGGGTCATAAAGCGGCTGGCCTTGGACTTCAGCTTTATACATCTCACCCAAGATTTCAACATCCACAACCGTGCCCGGGGTTGAATGTTCAGTGGTGACATAGGCCATCGCCATGGATTTATCGACATGATGAGCATATCCGCCTGACGTAATATAGCCAATAGCAGCACCGTCTTTCAGCACAGCTTCATCCAAGGTCACATCAATTGGGGTGTCGATGGTAAGCGTGACAAGCTTGCGGCTAACGCCATCTTTTTTGAATGCTTCTGTTGCTGCTTTGCCAACAAAATCTTTCTTCCAATTAATGAAGGCATCCATACCAGATTCAACCGCGTTGAAGTCAGGACGGAATTCAAGCCCCCAAGCGCCCCACCCTTTTTCAAGGCGCAGGGACATAAGCGCACGGTTACCATACCAGCGGTAACCTAGATCAGCGCCTGCTTCCTCAATGGCTTCGGCCAGCTTGATGAGGTATTGCGGGCGGCAATAAATTTCATAGCCAAGTTCGCCTGAGAAGCTGATGCGGTTGAGCATCACCGGCACACCGCCAACAAAGGTCATGCGGCAGTCGCGGAATTTAAACGCATCAGCCGAGACATCATCCCGCGAGATGCGGTCAAGCAGGTCACGTGCCTTCGGGCCTGAAAGACCAATGCCGTGCCAGTCACCTGTTTCGTTTGTGTGGGTCACATCATCAGGCAGGGTTTGGGCAAAGAAGCGGCTATGGGCGTCCTGCATTGCGCCAGAACCAAACAGCATGAAGTGGTCATCATCAATACATGCCACTGTTAGGTCACCATAAAGACGACCTTTTTCCGTTAACATTGGGGTTAAGGCAATCCGCCCTGGTTTCGGGATATACCCTGCCATGTTGCGGTCGAGCCATGCACGAGCGCCCTTACCTTTGATCACATGTTTCGCGAAATTGGCAAGTTCAATGCCGCCAACACCACTGCGGATGGCCGCGACTTCGGCCGCGACATAGTCATGGCTTCGGTTGCGTTCAAAGGTTGGATCTTCCCACGCATCATCTGGGTTATCGGCAAACCATAACACATGTTCTAGGCCAAAGGCTTGCCCCATGCGTGCGCCCTTAGCAACAAAACGGTCATAAAGTGCGGTGGTTTGCTGTTTCCGGCCTTTTGGCAAGGTTTCATTCGGGAAGGTCATCACAAAACGGCGTTCATAATTTTCCGTTGATTTGACGGTGCCCCAATCCGGTGATGCCCAATTGCCAAAACGTGCCACATCCATGGCCCAGACATCAATCGACGGTTCACCATCTATCATCCATTCCGCCATCGTAAGGCCGACACCGCCGCCTTGACAGAACCCCGCCATAACACCAACCGCGCACCAGTAATTGGTCATGCCCGGCACAGGGCCGATCATGGGGTTGCCGTCAGGGCCAAAGGTGAACGGGCCGTTAATAGCATCTTTAATGCCAGCATTAGCGAGCTGCGGCATGCGTTCAAAACCTAGTTCAAGACGGTCCGCGATATGTTCAAGGTTAGGTTGCAGCAATTCGTGGCCGAAATCCCATGGTGTGCCATCCACTTTCCATGGTACGCCCACTGGTTCATACGTGCCCAACAGAAGACCTTCACGTTCCTGACGGAAATAGATATTGGCCTGATAGTCAATGCCACATGGCAAGCGTGAGCCAAAATTAGCAATCTCATCAATTTTTTCCGTGATCAGGTAATGATGTTCCATGGGCTGGACCGGAAAATTAAGGCCCGTCATATGACCAACTTCACGCGCCCAAAGCCCGCCACAATTCACCACATGTTCAGCATTAATAACGCCTTTCGGGGTGGTCACATCCCACGTGCCGTCAGGACGTTGCGTGGTGGAAGTAGCCGGGGTATGGGTGAAATATTGCGCCCCATAATGACGTGCTGCCTTAGCAAAAGCATATGTTGTTCCAGATGGGTCGAGGTCACCATCTTGGTCATCCCACAGAGCCGCATAGTAATGTTTCGGGTCGATCAATGGGTGACGTTCAGCGACTTCTTCTGGGGAGATAAATTCCTGTTCAAGGCCCATGTAACGTGCTTTTGAACGTTCACGCTTAAGGTAATCATACCATGTTTTGTTGGATGCCAAGTAAAAGCCGCCAGTGAGGTGAAGGCCTGTTGACTGGCCTGAAAGTTCTTCAATCTCTTTATAAAGATTGATGGTGTAACTTTGCAGGCGGCTGATGTTAGGGTCTGAGCTGATGGTGTGAATTTGCCCTGCCGCATGCCAGCTGGACCCTGAGGTTAGCTCATCACGTTCAACCAAGACGACATCTTTCCAGCCAAACTTAGCAAGGTGAAAAAGGATGGAACACCCAACAACACCGCCGCCGATTACCACTACTTTGGCATGACTTGGCAGTTGCTTACCGGATTTTTCTTCATCTTTGATAATAGTTGGCATGTTAATTTCTCCCTCATCTTATCTTTACAAAAACATATATTTATCGCGTTACGTGTTCGGCGGCATTAATACCACGCGTCAGGCAGTTCAGACTTGCGGCGGGCAACAAAGTCATCCAGCGCGTCTTTTGTGTCAGCCGCGATTGGCGGCGGCTGATATTGTGCGAGCATGTCATTCCAGCGTTCATAAGCCCGCATGCGCATATCTTTTGCACCATTATCTTCCCAGCTTTCGACATTTTCACTATCGCTGAGTTTAGGTTCATAAAACGCGTTTTGATAATTCCGCATCGTATGGGCAGAGCCAAGAAAATGACCGCCTGGTGCGACCTCTTGATAAGCATCACGCGCAAAAGCGTTGTCATCCACCTCAAGGCCGAGGCTGAGGACTTTTTGATAACTGCCCAACCTGTCAGCATCCATGATCAGTTTTTCAAAACCAGTGGCAAGACCACCTTCAAGCCAACCGGCGGCATGTAAGGTGAAGTTTGAACCTGCAAGCATGGTGGAATGCATGGAGTCCGCGCTTTCATACGCAGCTTGCCCGTCTTCGATTTTAGAGGCGGTGAGTGAGCCGCCACATCGCAGCGGCAAGCCAAGACGACGTGCCATCTGGCCAATCACATAGTTTGAGACAACAGGTTCAGGCATGCCAAAAGTCGGAGCGCCTGATTTAAGCGACATGGTGGATAGAAAATTTCCCATGACAAACGGTGCGCCCGGGCGAATTAATTGCGCAAAGGCACAGCACATCATGGATTCCGTCATGGCCTGGGCCACAGACGCAGCCGTAGATACTGGCCCCATGGCACCTGTAAGGATAAAGGGCGTCACCACCATGGCCTGACCGCGGCTGGAATAGACTTGGATAGCTTCGGTCACGACGCGGTCCACCAATAATGGGGAGTTGGTGTTCACATTCGCCATGATGCAAATATTATTATCCATAAATTCACGCCCAAAGACGACCTCAACCATGTCAACGCTATCTTGAGCGCGGCTTTTTTCCGTAATCGCGCCAAGATGCGGTTTATCATTCAAGGTCAAATGAGCATGGACCATATCAAGGTGACGTTTTGAGACCGGAATATCCGTCGGTTCCGCGATCACAAGGCCAGAATGATGAAGATTAGGATGCATATAAGTGAGCTTGAGCAGCTGTTCAAAGTCATCAAAGGTTGCGTAACGGCGGCCACCTTTAAGGTCACGCACAAATGGCGCCCCATAAATCGGGGCAAAGACTTGGTTCGTGCCGCCGATCACCACTGCACGTTCAGGGTTGCGCGACACTTGCGTGAAGCTGGATGGTGCTTTTGCACAAAGCGAACGTATCCATGATGCGTCAGCCTTGATCAAGTCGCCATGTTCACCTGTTGGGGTGATGCCTGCCTTTTTCCAGATATCAAGGGCAACCGGATCATCCCGAAAGGCAACGCCAATATTTTCGATCATCCAATCAACTTGTGCATCAAGACGTGATAATTCGTCTTCATTCAACACATCAAAGAAAGGAAGATGACGCTTGATATATGGTGATGATAATGGCGCACCACTATCAGCTTGCGCACGTCGGTTACCCCGATCTCTTCTGGCCATGATACCCTCCCCCTTTAAGTAAATGCGCCCCCTTTAAGTAAAGGCACTTATGTATAAAATATATTGATGAAAAAACGTTGTGACCCTTGAAAAAATTAATAACTAGGATAGATTTTATCTATGCAAAATATTGATACTGGCACAACATTTTGGAAACGCATGCCCTCCCCACGTCATTTAGTGGTCTTCGCGGCAGCAGCACGATTAAATTCCTTCAGCCGTGCGGCAGATGAATTGGCAATGCAGCAACCATCGGTCAGCGCCGCCATCAAACAATTGGAACAAGACCTTGAGGTTGTGCTGTTTTACCGCCGCCATAGGCAAGTCACGCTGACGCCGGCAGGGGAACGGCTTTATGCTGGCGTCACTGCTGGGCTGAACACAATTGAAGCCGCGATCAAGGCCATCACCACCGCACGGCGCCCTGAACATGTGACATTATCGACGTCATCTGCGTTTTCGTATTACTGGATGATGCCGCGCATGGCAGCGTTTCGGGAGACCCATCCTGATATTGATTTAAGGATGCAAAATAGTGACCGTGATCCTGATTTAGATATTGAAAATATCAGCCTTGGCGTTCGGGTTGGCGATGGGCATTGGGCAGGGTATGAAGCGGCGAAGATCGCCGATGAGATACTTTATCCTGTGGCAAGCCCACGCGTCATGGCATCCGCACGTAATTTGAGGTCCGTGCCGAATTTATTGCATGAACGGCTGATCCATCTGGAAGAGCCAATTAGAGATCGCCCGACATGGAGTGATTGGTTCACCCATCATAAAATTGACGGCAGGGATATATCAGCAGGGCTTAGGCTGAATGATTATGCGCTGGTGTTGCAAGCGGCGGTTTCTGGTGAAGGTTTTGCGATTGGATGGGACCATGTGGTGCGCAACCTTATTGCGCAAGGTGTGCTGGCGGCACGGCAAGATTGGGCCGTGCATACAGGGCGCGGGGTTTATTTGGTGTGGTCGGTGCGCAGACCGTTATCAGATACGGCCCTGATCGTGCGTGACTGGATCATCAACAACGCGGCGCCTTAATTGAAACAGCACTATTTTCAAGACATGAAGAATACGATAGATTGCACCCGTTTTTAATAGGTTATCTGCGCGGTCATGTTTATTTTACTTATTGTGTCATTGATCTTTTTGGGCTTGGCCATCAAGTCACCGCACAAGATCACCGCGCCATACCTATTATTCAAAAGATTGTGAGCCTGGTGGCAGGTTAGATGAACGCCTGCCTGATGCTGTATGGTCGCATTCTAATTTTTAGGGCTAACTCTTAAAGCTAAATCTGGGCGGGCCCCTTCCCCATGAAAAAACCCCCGCAAGTGGCTTCCTGCGGGGGAGTATCAACGTCAGAGGAGGGGGACGTTATTTGGTGTAGTAAAGGTTGAACCGTGTTTAGTTGCGTGTGAATTCTGGGTAAGAATCCATGCCAAGTTCAGAATTATCTAGACCGATCATCTCTTCTTCTTCGGTCACACGGATGCCCATAATCTTATCAAGGGCGAACCAGACAATACCTGATGCAACGACGGTGAAGATACCGATGACGACAATGCCATAAAGCTGGGTTAGGAAGTTGCCGTCTGCGTTCGTGATCGGCACAGCAAGTGTACCCCAGATACCTGCAAGAAGGTGTACGGGAATAGCACCAACAACATCATCAACCTTTAGCTTATCAAGATATGGAACAGCAAGGACCACAATCACACCGCCAACGCCGCCGATCAGTGACGCCATGCCAAGTGATGGGGTAAGAGGTTCCGCAGTGATGGAAACAAGGCCAGCAAGCGCGCCGTTCAGCACCATGGTCAAGTCAACTTTCTTATAAAGAAGCTGTGTCATCACCAAGGCCACGATAGCGCCCATGGCCGCAGCAGCGTTTGTGTTTGCAAAGATGCGTGAGACATCAGCAACATCACCAATGGTGCCCATAGCAAGCTGTGAGCCACCATTAAAGCCGAACCAACCAAGCCATAGAATGAAGGTACCTAATGTTGCAAGCGGCAGGTTTGCACCTGGCATTGGCACCACACGGCCATTTACATATTTACCAATACGTGGGCCGAGGATAATAGCGCCTGTGAGGGCTGCCCAACCACCGACGGAATGCACCACGGATGATCCTGCAAAATCTAGGAAGCCTGCAGCATCCAAGAAACCGCCGCCCCATTTCCAGCTGGCCTGCAGCGGATAGATAAAGGCAGTAAGGATGATGGTGAAGATAAGGAATGGCCATAACTTAATGCGTTCAGCAACAGTACCAGACACGATAGACGCGGTCGCAGCACAGAACATCAGCTGGAAGAAATAGTCAGAACCGGTTGATGCATAAGAAAGATCATCAGCAGCTTCGGCAGCGACGCCTACAGGTTCAAGCACGGCAATCGCAGGGAATAACGCCGAGAAGACACCGTCCATAGCCCAGTCGCCTAGCGGATACATCAGGTTATAACCAATGAGGTAATAGCCCATTGCCGCCAACGAGAAGAGCGCAATGTTTTTAGTCAACTGCGTGGTGGTGTTTTTGGCACGAACAAGTCCAGCTTCAAGCATACAAAAGCCACAGGCCATAAACATGACAAGGAAACCGCCAATTAAGAACAGTAATGAATTGAGGATAAACACACCGTGTGTGCCAACTTCCGCGGCGCCTGCTTGGGCGGCGGCGGGGGATGCCGCCAAGGCCGATGCTGCAGCAAGCGCACCGATTACCGGAAGATTAAATTTGCGAGAGAACATAAAAGACTCCATTTTTAAGTCGTGTTGAGGAAGCAAGGTTTATAGGGCGCTTTCGCCCATTTCAGATGTGCGGATACGAACCGCATCTTGAAGATCAAGGACGAAGATTTTGCCATCACCGATACGGTCAGCATGAGCGGCGGTTTTGATCGCCTCAACTGCCTGGTCAGCGACGTTCGCACCAACGGCAATTTCAATTTTTATTTTGGGGACAAAATGCACGTCATATTCGGCGCCACGATAAATCTCTGACTTACCTTTCTGACGTCCATAGCCTTGAACTTCGGTCACGGTCATGCCGGAAAGGCCAAGCTCCGTTAAAGTTTCGCGTACAGCATCGAGTTTTGCCGGCTGTATCACACTAATGATATATTTCATTTGAACACCTCAAAAAATTCAGTTACCGCAGCACCAACATGGTGTGGGGCTAGTGATCGGTTGATCTCCCCTACAACCAGATCACCAGCAAAAATAACCTAGCAATTTTGAAATGTGCAGAATTGTGCTATATTTAATGCATAGTGATGCAATTTTTGCATCACCCATACTAAATCACCCATACCAAATCACCCATGCCAAGATGAGGGAATTATGCGGTTTTTATCACATTTAAACTATGTCAACGTGGTGGCGAAAGCTGGGTCAATTCGTAAAGCAGCAGATGAGCTGAACATCACTTCAACCGCACTAAACCGCCGTATTCTGGCCCTAGAAGAAGAATTGGGCACACCAATTTTTGAACGTTTGCCGCAAGGCGTTAGGCTTAATGTTGCTGGAGAATTAATGATCCAACATATCCGGCAATCCATGGCAGATTTATCAAAAGTCACCTCACAAATTGCCGATTTATCAGGCATGCGGCGGGGGCATATTAAACTGGCAGGGGGATCAGAAGTTATTGGAAGATTTCTGCCAGCACGCATTTCATCATATCGTGGGGCGTATCCTGACGTGTCCTTTGAGATTTTGCGGCGCACGCCAGATGCGGCCATGGCGGCCCTTAAGTCTTATGATGCGGATATGAGCTTTGTGTTTGGCCCCATCCCCACCACGGAGTTTCAGGTGCTGGCCTCAGTCATGTTGAATTTAGGGGTGGTGATGCACCGTGAGCATCCCTTAGCAGCACAGGATGACGTGGCGTTTATTGATTGCACCGATTACCCCGCCATCATGCCCGCAGAAGGCAGTGGGTTGCATCAGTTGCTGTATCATGCACAAGCCAAAATAGGCATGCAATTGCGGCAAGCAGTGATATCAGAATCCTATGATTTTATGTTCAATTACAGCAAATATGAACATGCGATCACCTTTATGTTGCCGGTTGAGGGTGACGAAACTTTCAAAGCAAATGATGTTGTCTTCCGTCCTTTTAAAGCCAGCGAGGGCATCGAAGGACGGCTGCATCTAATTCAGCTTAAAGGGCGGGTCTTGCCAGTTGCGTCCGCCAAATTTGCAGAAGATGTTGTGCAGTATTTCAATACCGCCTTCCCTGACCAAACAACATAATAGCGTGAGGCGATGGTCAGTCGAAATTTTTTGGCAAGACACAAAGCATTTCATAAAGAAGGTTGGCCGCGATCATAGCGGTATTACCGCTGGTGTCATAAGGTGGTGACACCTCAACCAAGTCGCCGCCCACAAGGTTAAGCCCTTTGCAGCCGCGAATAATTTCAAGCGCTTGGATAGTGGTGAGTCCGCCAATTTCAACCGTGCCTGTGCCTGGCGCAAAGGCAGGGTCTAGGCTGTCGATATCATAGGTCAGGTAAACAGGCGCATCACCGATCTGAGCGCGGATATCATCCATCAGCGGCGTCATTGATTTATGCCAACATTCTTCGGCTTGGATAACGGTAAAGCCTTGTTCACGCCCCCAATCAAAGTCACCATAATCATAACCTGTGCCGCGA
Organism: Puniceispirillales bacterium (SeqCode); assembly: GCA_965660595.1. Lineage (GTDB taxonomy): Bacteria > Pseudomonadota > Alphaproteobacteria > Puniceispirillales > UBA1172 > JAGWAQ01. The sequence continues at coordinate 16,997 of CBFIAO010000015.1, forward strand.
AGACCGATTTGAAATACTTTATCATTGATCAGCAACCCATCTTCGACCGCACGGCGAAACGGTGTGCCATGGGCGATTTTTTCGCCAAACATTTCATCATTCGTGTCCGCATGCGCATCAACATGCACCAACGCCACCGGCCCATGCTTGGCCGCGATTGCCCGTAAGATAGGATAAGTCAATGTATGGTCACCGCCAAGCGTAAGCGGGATCGCGCCAGTGGCCAAGATGTCATGATAGGCGGCGGTGATGATATCCACCGTTTTCTTTAGATCAAACGTGTTGATGGCAATATCACCGATATCAGCCACCTGCATTTTATTGAACGGCCCTGCCCCAGTGGCCATGTTGAAAGGGCGCATCATGCGGCTTTCATCACGGATCTGACGTGGGCCAAGGCGCGTGCCAGACCGGTTTGAGGTGCCGATATCCATAGGAATACCAACAAAGCATGCATCGAGCCCATCTGCCGTGTCTTGAGACGGCAGGCGCATCATGGTGACCGCACCACCAAACCGCGGCATGTCATTGCCGCCTAATGGTTGATTAAATTTATGATCTGCCATGGGTTATCCTCCTGAAAGAGTAAATCAGTTTTAAACGGCTGAATAATACACCACGCCGTCACGTGTGTCGGTGGTGAGCCGACCAGTGGCCACCAGATTGATCATATGCGCCGCAGATTCGCCACTTGCAAAAAAGAGTTCATGCGCACCAAACACACGGTTGAACAAAACTTCCATCCCATCAGCCACGGTCATCGGACCTTGGGCCGCACGGGTCATGATTTGGTCCAAGCGGTGATGGTGATGGGCAATAAGTTCCGCTGCCCTGTCAGGGCCGTCGGTAAAGGGCCAGTCATGGCCAGGCAAGACAAGGGTTTCAGCAGTTAGCACGTCTTGAATATCTGCAAGATAGTCAAGATAGGCCCCGAGGAAGTCACCTTCAGGTGCATACATACTGGCCGACACATTCGGGGAAATACGCGGCAAGAGAAAATCAACCGCGATATAAATTCCGCGTGCAGCATCATGAAGGCTGATTTGTGCAGGGCTGTGACCGGCATCAATGCGGACGTGAAATTCCCCTGACTTGGTGGTGATGATATCACCTTGCGTCAAGATGTTAAAATCTGGAAAATCCGTGACATTCTTGCGGTAGCGTTCACGGTCTTTACGGCCAATGGCAACCGCCTCTTCATCCATGCCGAAGCTGTGATAACGGTCCCCGAGCCGGGTGGCAAAATCATCACCATCCATCCCTTTTAGCCATTGGGCAATGGCAAGTTCACCCGCACTGGTATAGGCAGGCGCACCCGTTTTCGCCGCCAAGCCGCCAGCATAACCGATATGGTCAACATGATGATGGCTGGCGATCACACGTGATACCGGCTTACCTGCAAGAGGGCCATCAAGCAGCTTATCCCAATGGTTGGCGGTGGCGTCATCATTAAGGCCAGTATCAAGGATGATCCAGCTGTCGCCAGCATCCAAGACATATAGATTGATGTGGTTGAGACGAAATGGCAGGTCAAACCGCGCCCAATAAATATCATCAGCAATTTGGGTAAGTTCACCATACGCAGGAATTTCAGCATTATATTTCGTCATGAGTATCAGGTCCAATTCATTAGAGGTGGAGGTGCATATATGATGATGCCCTTTTTGGTCAGCAGATGGAAGAGGTCAGTCCTGAAACTCTTTCTTTAATGCCGCAGAATGCTGCCCCAAGTCTGGGACATGATCCGCCACCATATGCCGACCATCAAAACTAGCGCCAGGGGCGATCATCTGAACCGCGCCAGCGGATGTCATGGTGGTGATGTATTGGATTTGCGGATGTGTGATCAAGTCATCAATCGTGTTCAAGCGGCCAAAGGCAATGCCTGCTTCATCAAGTTTTTTTGCCATTTCTGCTTGGGTAAAACGGCCAAAAACTTCATGCATGATGGTATTTAGCGCATCACGATGTTCAACCCGCGCGATATTGGTTGAGAAATCAGGCGCATCAGGCGCATCAGGTGCGGTCGTCATATCAGGCCGGGACAACACATCAGATGCAAGGCGCACCCATTCACGTTCATTTTGAATTGATAATAGAATAAGCCCACCATCACCACAGGGATAGACGCCATAAGGTGCAATCGTAGGGTGATGAAGCCCCGGGCGGCCGATCGTTTTGCCGCCATAATGACGCTGGACATAAGGCACGTTCATCCAATCCGCAAGCGCGCTGAAGAGTGATACTTCGATATGGCGGCCTTCACCGGTGTTCTGGCGGGCATATAACGCCTGAAGGATGGCTTGATACGCCGTCATACCAGCCGATATATCACAGATAGAAACGCCGACACGCCCAGGCTCATTAACCCCGCCAGTGATGGACGATAAACCTGTTTCAGCTTGAATCAAAAGGTCATAGGCTTTCATCTGGCTGTAGTCACCTGTGCTGCCGTAACCGCTGATGGAACAGGTGATAAGCGCGGGGTGTTCAGCGCGTAAATCCTGCATATTAAGGCCAAGCCTATCGATAGCACCGGGCATCAGGTTCTGGATAAAAACATCTGCCTTGGCCAACATGCGGCGCGTCAGGGCAAGGTCTTCAGGGTTTTTCAAGTCAAGACAAATGGACTCTTTACCGCGGTTAAGCCAGAGAAAATATGAGCTGAAGCCCTTGCCGTCAGCATCATAACCACGGGCAAAGTCACCTTCGGGACGTTCAACCTTAACCACCCGCGCCCCTGCATCCGCCAGTTTGCCTGAGGCATAAGGCGCGGCCACCGCTTGTTCAATTGAGATAACGAATAAATTATCTAAATCTTTATTGGGCAAAACTTTGTTGGGCGTAGTAGCGGCAGTGGGTTGAGCGGCCATGTGCATATATCCGTATAATGTGATCTTTGATTATGCCAAGCCAGACGCGCATGGCAATTCGAATTTATCATGGCGCATAGGTTTTCCATGACAGATGACACAGATCATGATGGGGCTATTGACAGGGGCATAACATTATTTAAGGATCATGACGCGTCTCGCACCATGCGAGGTAATGTTTTCGGGGACGATGCCATGAACGCGTCAATTTTTTCATTCTGGACCGACCGTAATGATCCGCTTCATTATTGGAAGCTGATTGGTGCAGGCTGGTTTATCGCCTTGTTGGGCGCCTTCCCCACCTTGAGCCTTACTTGGGGCAGTGATGCGTTATGGCCGTTTGCGGTGCTGGCTGGCTTCCCTGCCGTTGCCCATTTATATGGCTTTCTTGATAACATAACCGCGCTGAAAACCATGGAAAACCATGGCCGGGTAGGCCCTGGCCTAGTGGGGGTATGTTACATCATTGCGGCAGTGCTGGGGATCACACAGATTGAATTTATGTTGGCCATTACCCTGCCGCTGACTGGGGTCATCATGGCGGTGCTGACCTTTGGGATTTTCTTCACCGGGTTTGCCCCGTTATTGGGCATGGTGCTGGTGTTCTTTTTGCTGCGGTATTCATTAACACGCCATAACGTGATCTTTGCAGGGGTCATTATGACTGCGGCGTGGTTATTATCACTCGCAACCGGCTGGTTTTTAGGCCAGCTCTAACGCCGTTCAGACACGGTTATTCAGAAGCCGTGCCGATGCTTGGTGCTGGTGTCAGTGCTGGTGCTGGTCACGCCGCCAAGAAAGCCATTGGTATTGGACGGCATGTGCGGTGGATGATTTTTTAATGGCCAATGACACGTTTTTGATAATTTGGCAGCGCTAGATTAAGCACATCTTGCCATGCGGCTTGCGGCATTTTTTCCAGTTGTTCTGGGGTTAGCATCAGGCTGTTGAAACCTGTTTGGCGCAAATGTCGCCATTGGTCCGTAATTAAAGGGCCTTTAGCACGGATGTGACCAGTAAACCCTGCTTCACGTAACTGGCGTGCCAAGGAAAAGCCGCGGCCATCATGGGTGCCGCCAAAGGTGATGACCACCGAAGGGGTGGCGTGAGTTTGGGCGTGGCTGATCGCGTCAAGTGCCGTTTGGACATCATCATCCCCTGCAAGGTAAATTGCGTTAAGATATGTGCCATGTTCCATCGGCCAGTCATCAGGCGCAAGGCCATCATCCGTCACGATCGTATACGCGATATGGGATGTCATGATCCTTCACCATAAAGGGCGGCTTTGAACGGCGCCAAGCCAACGCGGCGATAGAACGCCAAAAAGGTTTCATCAACGGCATGACGGCCAGCAAGATATGTTTCGATGATCGTGTCGATCGCCTTGATCAATTTATCCGCAGGAAAGCCAGGGCCAGTGCGGTCACCTAATGTGGCATCTTCACTGCCATCACCACCAAGGGTGATCTGATAATTTTCAACCCCAGCACGATCAAGCCCCAATATGCCGATATGACCAACATGATGATGACCACATGCATTAATACAGCCTGAGATTTTTATCTTAAGTGGGCCAATGTCATCTTCGATCTTGCGGGCATCAACATGGGCAGCAATCTCTTGCGCGATGGGGATAGAACGTGCCGTGGCAAGTGCGCAATAATCCATGCCCGGGCATGCAATAATATCAGAGGCAAGACCTATATTCGCCGTGCCAAGCCCTGCTGCCACCAAGCGTTCATAAAGCCGCCAGAGATGATGACGCGGGACATGGGGAAGGATAATGTTCTGTTCATGGCTGACGCGCAATTCATCATAGGCAAATTCTTCGGCCAGATCCGCCATCACACGCATTTGTGCCGATGATGCATCCCCCGGTGTTGCGCCATGCGCCTTAAGGGAAATAGACACAATGGCGTGATCTGCATGTGCATGTGTGTGGGTGTTATGTTTAAGCCAAGCCGCGAACCCAGTTGATAATGCTGATTGCGCCGCAAGCATCTGGGTGGTTTGAGGGGCGTTATCATCAGCCTGCCATAAAGGCGGTGCAAATGATGCGGTGATGCGCGCCACCAAGTCAGGTGATGGGCGCATGGCCGTGTCACGCACAGCATTGAAACCTGCCTCGATCGCCGTGATGGCAGCATCAATACCCATTTCATCAATCATGATTTTAATTCGTGCTTTGTATTTATTATCACGTCGGCCCATCTGATTATAAAGATGTAAAATCTGGTCGATATAGATCAGCAGGTCATCTTTAGCCAAAAATTCACGCAACACGCGCCCTACCCGAGGGGTACGGCCAAGGCCGCCGCCAACAAAGATTTTATAACCAGGTGCGCCATGTTCATCCCGCACCATTTGCAAGCCAATATCATGAAACGCGACAACAGCGCGGTCTTCGGCAGCACCAACCACCGCGATTTTAAACTTACGCGGCAAGAACGCATATTCTGGATGGCCCGTGGACCATTGGCGCAATAATTCCGCGGTAATGCGAGGGTCTTCCACCTCACCCAAGGCGGCCCCTGCGAAATGGTCTGCGGTCACATTGCGGATACAATTTCCAGAGGTCTGGATGGCGTGCATTTCCACATCCGCCAAGTCGTCAAGCGCGTCAGGAACATCAGGAAGATTGATCCAGTTAAATTGAATATTCTGGCGGGTGGTAAAATGGCCGTAGCCGCGGTCATATTTTTCAGCAATATCTGCAAGCATCCGCATTTGGCGCGCATTTAACGTGCCATAAGGGATCGCCACCCGAAGCATATAGGCATGAAGCTGCAGATAAAGGCCATTTTGAAGACGGAGCGGTTTAAATTCATCTTCAGTTAAGACACCATCAACACGGCGCGCAACCTGACCGCGAAATTCCTTGACGCGGTTTCTGACAAAGTCATGGTCAAAGTCATCATATTGATACATTGCACTTCCCCTTTAAGACGCGGTTTGCATTGGGGCGGTGTCGCCGATGCGGGTGTGGTTATAATTGCCCGGGCCATGTGCACGAATTATCTCACGGATATGGACAGGCGTTAGCACCGCGTCTTTAACGGCCACGTCAATCGCATAAAGTCCGACCACATGGGCAGGCGCATTATTTGCCGAGATGGCAGCATCAAGCGCAGGTTCATCCGTAAAGAGACGAGCGCCGTCAAGTGTTGCCACCCAGCCGCTATCCCCGAGGAAGACAACCTCACCTGTTTTTAAGGTGTTTGCGGTGATCACTTTCATCATGAGCTGTGCCTTTCGATTACTTAGCCAAGTGTTGGGCCAAGTGTTGGGCCAATTGCTTGGTTATGTGTTGGGTCAGGTCTTTGTGGACGTTCATTAAGACGTGCGAAATGATGGGGTGCGGCATAAGCAGCGTAATCAATGGTGAGGCCAGCGGCCGTCATTTCAGCCAGCGTGATGGGCAGATGATCATCAGGCATCATGACCACCACCGATTGCCCCGAACGTGCAGCAGCAAGCACCTTACGGCAGGTGGCAGCATCAAGATTACGGTTATTTGCCCATTCAATTTTGCTTGCCTCACGGCGGGTAAGTTCAAGCATGTCATGCGGCGTTTGGCGGTGATAGAGCACGATATCTGCATCATGAAGCCAGCGGAGGGCTTGGCGTGTTAAGTTATCAGCATGGCCGCCAGCAGTAATCACCACATTAATTGAGCGGCTGGCGGGTTGGTGAGATTTGTTAAGATCACCTGAAATTGTGTGCGGCCCTGAAGATGCACAGATATCATGTTCGGCCAAGAGATGTTCAAGCCCTGCCTTTAAATGCGTTTCAGGGTGTTCAGGGCCAGCCATGACAACCGCAGGCACGACTTCGTCAAGGTAACGTTGCCAGAATTTACGGCGCGGGCCACCATGGGGGAGATGGTCAACCCGCGGCCGGAATAGGCCTGCTGTCTTAGCAATAATGCCTGTAAGTGGGTTAAGTTCAGCTTCGATCCGTTGTTTGATGTCACGCGCGATAATAGGCCCGGTGCCTTCGGTGCCAATAGCCACCACCACCGGGTCACGGTCAACCATGGCAGGGGTGATGAATGATGACCGAGCTTTATCATCAATCACGCTATAAGGCAGTGCATAGGATGAAAAAAGGGCAATTGCAGCATCACGCCAAATCGCATCAGGCGTGCCAATATATGCAAAAGCAGCATCGTCAAGGTCAGCCGCAACTGGCATACGGGCGTGATGGGTAATGATGCCATCAGCGATCCATTCTGCGACCACAGGGTCATCCACCACACCGAATATGACAATATGGGCTGACGATTTGCGCAGAAGACGCAGCTTATGGAGCGCATCTTCGCCGCCGCCAACCACCAAGACGGTTTTATCTTTTACTTTGATGAATGTTGGAAAGTAATCCATGCTCAAATCTCATGCCATATGGGCCTCATGCCATATGGACCACATGCCATACGCGATGTAATGGGCATAGCATTGATGCGCCGCAGTACCATTAATGGCATGAGGGGTTAGCAAAGATTTTTCCCACAAGGGGTTGATGACGTTATGAATTTTGCGCAGAGGCGTTAATAATAGCGATGCTATTCGCGTGTTTTCCAGTATTCTTCGCCATAGTTCTGGAAGACTTCATCACCTGCCGCGATGTCTTTGGTGGCGGAGAATTTGACGAAACGATTATCGTCATCAATTTCCCATTCAGCGTTCGGGTCTGCGGAATGATTATACATCATGCCATAGCCCATGATCACCAGATAATCAGTGCTGACATCAGGGCTGGTGAAGAGATAGTCGTTCAGCCTGTTTTCTTCGGCGAGGTCATCATCATCAATCACAAGATACGGGCAACGTTCGATCACCTCACCTGATTTGATATCCATGGCGGCAAACACACCTTGGCCATGAATGGGCGAGTCGCCAACATAGATTTTCCGTGGATCAGTTTGAGGCGTTTTGGGGTTTTTCGTTGACGGCATGAGCACTGGTTCTGTTTTTAATATATATGATAATTATCCCATGGTTTTATCGCGTATGCCCATAAGCGCAAGCAGAAATTGCAGAAAATTGAGGACCATCCGCAGGGTTTAATAGCCATAGGCCTCGTTTATTGCCATAGTGAGGGTAGCGATTTAAAGGAGCGGGATATGTTGGGCATCATCATCGGGTTTTTAGGGGTGATTGTGTTTGCAGGGTCCATCCCCGCAACATCATTAGCGATAGAAGGGTTTAGCCCTTTATTCACGACATCTGCACGAGCCTTAATTGCAGGTGTGACGGCATTGGTGATTTTACTGGTGCTTAAACGCCCCTTCCCCCGTCAACATATCAAAACCTTGGCATTAATTGCGGTGCTGATCGCGTTTTTCTTCCCCTTGATGATGGCGTTAAGCCTTGATGATGTGGGGCCAGCACATGGTGCGGTTGTGCTGGGGCTTATCCCCATTTTGTCATCATCAATATCAGTGGTCATCACCAAGACAAAACCGCCCATGATGTTTTGGGTCATATCTGCGGCTAGCGGTGTGATCGTGATGATGTTTGCGCTTAATGAAAGCGGCACAGGGTTGGCGCTGGCGGATATTTATATGGTGGTGGGGGCAGCAGCAACCGCGCTGGGGTATAACCTGGCCACCAAATTGTCAGAAGATATGCCGTCATGGGAGGTGATCGCATGGGCGGTGACGTTGTTTATTCCTGCATCATTAGTGGCCAGCATCATGACATGGGACGGCATGCCAATAGCGGCGGCAGGAGGGAGTTCCACCACCATGATATGGTCAGGGCTGATCTATCTTGGGGTGTTTTCCATGTTGATCGGCTATATCCTTTTCACCATGGGGCTGAAGCTGGGCGGCGTTGCGCGGATCGGCCAGCTGCAATATCTGCAAGTCTTTTTATCGCTGGGGATGGCCGCGGTGATTAATAACGACCCGTTGCGGGTGGAAACCGTGCTGACCGCAAGTTTGGTGACAATATTGGTCATCCTTGCCCTGCGGTATAAGGCACAACCCCTTAACGCAAGATAATGCCTTTATGCGGATAAAATATACGCCCCATCAGGGATGTCATAACAGGCTTCGATCGCGGCATTCGCAATGACTGAAGTCGTGTTCGCCACTGGATCATGCACATCAAGCCCACCAAATACCGCCGTTACATGCGCCGTGCCGCGTGGCAGTTCTGCCGCCACCACATCAATATCAACCGCGTCAGGATGTTGCACCGCGATGGTGACGTTCACCTGCATGTTTTTATGGTCAAGGTCGAGCGAACGAAACAATGTTAAGGACGAATGATGAAGTGCATCCTGCACCGCACGGATCGCGGCTTTGGTGTAATCTTGGCCATAAAGATCATTGCCGGTGCCCATTTCAAGAATTAACCGTTTCATGATGCTGCCCCTGCCGTGGTTTTTGTGTCTGCTTTTTCCATGTTGGCTTTTTCCATGTCAAAAGACACCACCACCGCAGCGTTAGCCATAATGGTATGACCTTGCGGGGTGTTATCCGCAAGCGGCGGTTTTGGGATGTCCAAGCCGCCTTTAACGGACGTGACCGCAACCGTACCATAAGGGAACACAGCGGCAACGGCAGTGCAGTCAACTTGGTCAGGGGCTTGCGTGCCAATTTCAACATCAATAAGCATGGATTCCCGCGGAAAACCAAAGGCGGAATACATGGTGAGCGAATTATGCCAGAGTGCATCCGAAACAGCACGGATCGCAGCTTTGGTGTAATCATGACTTTGCAGGGCAGTCCCCATCCCTATTTCAAGCGCAACCCGAGTTTTAGCCATGTGCCTACCTTTGGATAATGATGTTCAAACGTAATATATTGATGATAATTTCAAAAAATTCAGATACCAAGGGTTATTATGGTAACCGGAAGTTTTTTGCGGTTTTAAGAGCTGCCTTTTGAGGATGATGGATATGACACGGTTTGCAGATATTGATTACAGCCATCGGCCAGACGGTTACATGGCCCTGCCGAAAGAGCCTAAATTTGACCCCGCACGTCATTTGCAACTGGAAGAGCCGAGCGAGGTCATATCACTTAGAGAGTTTGGCTATAGTGATGAGGAGCTTAAGGATTGCCCGACTGATTTTGGGGTGACTAATATTTTCCGTATCTTAAGCGATGAAGGGGCAGCGGCGCTTTATGACGTTTGCAAGCAACTGGAAGCATTTACCACGTCTAACCCACGAATCCAGCGCAATACGCGCGGTGCTGTTTACCGGTCAACATTCCTGCGTGAGTTGTGTTTAAGCCCTGATGTCACAGCGTTTTTGTCACGGATTTGCGGGCTTGAATTATTGCCGCATACCATCCCGCATCAATTAGGGCATTTGAATTACGCACCAAAAGAGGTCGGTGAGAATGTTGATAAATGGCATGTGGATACACTGCGTTATGATTATGTGATGTTTGTGACAGACCCAAAGAAGAACGAAGGCGGCGCGTTCCAATATTTCAAAGGCACAAAAGGTGAAATTGCCGCGTTAAAAGAGGCTGGCCAGCCCTTGCCGCCAGCAAAGATCATCAGCCCTGATATGCCGGGCCCGGGCTATGCGATTATGCAGCAGGGCAATATGGTGGTGCATCAGGCGAAAGGGCTGACTGCGCCCGGGGAACGGATCACCATGGTTAACGGGTATATCCCGCGTGACCCAAACTACCCAGATTACACACGATATGACCAGCTGGTCTTTGCCGACCCTGCCCATGTCGTGACCACCGAATATAGCCGCCATATCGCCATGCATGGCCAACGGTTATTGGAAGAAAGCATCGTTAGTGAAGGCTTTTCAGATGATAAAGCAGCCTATGCCGAACGGTTGCGGCAAGCAGCAGCAATGCTGGCCGAGGCCGCAGACCAGATCAGCGACAGTGACAACGCGACCATGGAACATTTCGGGGATTAAGTAGTTGAGGCTACCCAAATTATATTGATCTTACCTCTTCAATAAAATCTGACAATGTCCATAGCCATGATTGTTGTTCAGGCTTATAGGATGTTTGTATTTCTCTAGGAACTACAAGTTGTAACAATGATGATTTCATTTGGTTTGTTTGATTGAGTGTAATGCTAGGCTCAAGCGTTAACAAATGTTTGTATGGTATTTTTTCAGCCTCTGCCAAAACTTGACGCCACCTATCTTTACAAGAAGATTTAGCTGCAAGCATAAGTAAATTACCAGAACCATCTGATGGAGCATTTACATATTCTTCAATTGATGGAAACAAGAAATCAGGCTTTTGTCTATTTTCAGTTATTTTCCCCTTGCTAAAAGGTAACTTATAAACACTAAAAATAGCCTCAAGATGATTTTCTAGAGAGTGTCCCATGCGACTTTTTCTTCTATTCTGAACACTTAAAGAGTATTTAATAAAACCGTCAACATCTGGTTTGGTGTCAGTAATGAAGCCATGTTTGATCCTTTCACCAACAATCCTTGCCTCAAGACGTCTGAATAAAGTTTCTTCAAAATTTAACCAATTTATTAGCGCTGCATCAGGATCATCTTCTGGATAAATTTCGTTCAGACATATACGTGCTAAATCAGAAAGTTCTTTAGATTTTGGATATTTATTTCCAAATCTTTCTATAAGTTCATCAATTTTGTCGGCATCAGGTGCTTCATATTCAACACCTATTTCATCCAAAATATATCGTGCCGCAAAATCAAGATCAGCAT
>CBFIAO010000016.1:0-27166 GCA_965660595.1 Puniceispirillales bacterium (SeqCode)
GTTAAAAAACCATCCGAAAATGGCAGAACAACGAATCAACCTGTTTTTAGAATATAACCAATATATTGAGGATCGGCCAGCAAATAAACACAAGACTTATGAAAACACCAAAGGGAAGCGCGGTCTGTCCGTCGCCTTTTTTGGCCAGCATCAGAAGGATGCCCACCACGGCCCCAATCGCGGCCGCAAGAAAGAATAAAATGACCGCCAAGACAGGCCCAAGCCAAAGCCCAACCGCGCCCATTAACCAATAATCACCACTGCCAAAACCGGCTTCGCCGCGCAATAAGGTGTAAATGGCGTTAATCACAGCAATCAAGATCACCGTAGCGACCATGCCGAGCAGCGCGGCCATGGGTGATAATGGCCAAAATGGAAGAAAGGTGAGGATAAAACCAACCCCGCCAAGTACAGCCATGACCGGCAAATGCAGTAACATCTGGTCAAGATCAGTCAGGGCGCAGATAACCATCAACGTCATCCCAATGGTGAGCGCAATGGCGATGGCGAGCGGATATGCAATAAAAATAAGGCCTATTAAGAGGGCCATGGCCAGTTCCACCAACATATAGGTCACGGCAAAAGACGCCCCACATTTGCGGCATGAGCCCATGGTTGCAAGCCAGCCAATGATTGGCATGTTTTGAAGCCAGTTCAGCGGTGCCTCACAAGCGCGGCAGCGTGACGGCTGGCGAATGATATCTTCATCACGGTTCAGCCGTAAGGCAGCGGCCTGGGCAAATGAGCCTAAACATGCGCCAATAAGGGCGGTTAAGAGGAAAAGCGGAAGGCTGGACATGGCAAAGATTGGCAGGTCTAGCGGCAAGATAAATGTGTTTTGTTGAAGGCTGAACATTGATTATTGTAAATCCGCAAGACGTTGCATGGCTGTTTCATCACCAGCATCAGCAGCCATTTTAAGCCATTGCATGGCACGGAATTTTGCATTAGGTGAACGCTTCGACAGGTAATAGTCAGCAATGTAAATCATGGCCGAGACAATGCCGCCATTGGCAGCGCAGGTCAGCTCTTTCAACGATTTACGCACCGATAAGCCAGAGGCGATCTTAGCTTCGGCCGCGACAAGGCAGGCCCGCGGTTCATTCATTTTGATCGCGTTTTCCATATGTTCGGCCGCTTGTTCTTCATTAAAGGCAGGGTTGTCTTCATCAGAAAACAGCAGCGCAAGTTCAAAATACGCACCTTCGGCCCCGCGATAGAGCGCCCGCAACAGCCATTTGCGCGCTTTCACATAATTGGTATCAACCCCCATGCCGGTGCGGTAAAAGCGGCCCGTTAGCTCTGCTGCTTTGGGGTGGCCCGCACGTGCCGCGTTAAGCGCCCAGCCAAAAGCATCACGCTGATAGCCTTCACCTGTTTCTTCCATCAGGCGGAGCGCCACGACATACATGGCTTCGGGATTGCCGTCGCGGGCAAGTTTTAACGTCGTGGTAAAATCCGATTCTTCGATGACAGTTGTATCTGCATCGTTGTTTTGCGCATAGGCATGGCCGAGATAAGGCAAGGGCATCAAGGCAAGCACCCATATGACAAAACAGGCTATTGCCAAAGCAGGTAAAGGTAAGACATTATCCATCCTGCATATTATGTTATGCTTATTTTTCATAGTTTGGGACGCGTCATTATGCAAAATCCGATTTACGAATACTTAATGGATATTGTTCGTAATGAAAAGGTTTCTGATTTCCACCTACATGGAGATAAGCCTTTAGCATATCGTGGTGACGGCGAAATTAAACTAAAAGAGAACATCATTATCAGTAATGATGAGATGGAAGATTTCTTCCGCGGTGAATTGGGTGACGAAGAATTTAACATCTTTGCCGAAAGCGGGGATATCGATTTCGCGGTGCAATATGAAAACCAGCGTTTCCGTGCCTCTGGGTACAAGCAAATGCATGGCTATGCGCTGGTGTTGCGCGTGATTGTCACCGAAGTGCCGCATATTGATATGTTGGGCCTGCCGCCTGCGGTGCATAATGTGCTGACGGCGCGTGATGGGCTGGTGCTGGTCACTGGCGCGACAGGGTCGGGCAAGTCCACGTCACTTGCCGCGATGGTTGATAAGATCAACCGTGAACGCAGCGAAAATATTATCACGGTAGAAGACCCGATCGAATTTATCCACACATCAAAGAAGTCGCTGATCACCCAGCGTGAGGTCGGGCGTGACACGCAATCTTTTGGCCGTGCCTTGAAAGGGGCGCTGCGCCAAGACCCTGATATCATCTTGATGGGGGAATTGCGTGATTATGAAACCGTGTCCATGGCAATGACCGCCGCAGAAACAGGCCACTTGGTTTTTGGCACGCTGCATACAAACGGTGCGCCAGAGACTATCAACCGTATTGTCGACGTGTTTCCCGCAACAGAACAGCCGCAAGCCAGGTCACAGCTTTCGCAATCCCTGCGGCTTGTGTTGACGCAGCAATTATTGCGGCGCAAAGGTGGCGGGCGAATTGGCGCGTTTGAAGTGATGGTGAATATTCCGGCGGTCGCCAACTTGATCCGCGAATCTAAGATCGTGCAAATTGAGACGATTATGCAAACCGGGGCATCACATGGCATGGTCACAATGACTAAATATTTAGAAATGCTTGAACAGAAAAACCTGGTGGAATAAAAATAAGTCAGTCTTTAGGTTGATATAAAATTACGACTTACTAATCCAATAGTATATTATCCTTACATTTATTAGAGTTTTAGCATGTTTTTTGTTGCATATCGCAATTAATTAGCATTATATGCATTAATGGTTGGCCGTGGGCCACCTTTGTTAAATAGAGGAAATTAAACATGACGTTTACTTCAAAGCAAAAGGGTTTCTCCCTTATCGAACTTCTCGTTGTGGTGGCCATCATCGGTATTCTGGCATCTGTCGGTGTCGTTGGCTATCAGCGTTACATCGACTCCACTAAGGCAGACGTTGTAAAGACAAACGGTCAATCAATCTCACGCTGGGTAACAGCAACAGGTATCGCGCGTCAGGGCGGCATCTCACTTGAGCCAGTAACTTGTAAGAAAGGCTCAGATACCATGACACAGTGTCTATCTGATGCAACTACAGGTACAGGTGCACTTGCAGGGTTTGAGAACCCATATGACAGCGCAATGTCAGCAACAAACATGATCCTAGATAACACAACAGCTGCTGTAACAACCGGTTGTGTTGCTGCTAACTACGGTAAGGTCATGATTGATAATTCAACAGGTGCTTACGATCACAACACAACAGTTAACCAGTTGGAAGTTAAGTATTGTGAAGGTGTTACAAAAGAATGGACACTTGCAGGTAAGACCGACGTTGCTTGGTAAGTCCTAAATTTCCTAAAGCGGAGCCCGAGGGCTCCGCTTTTTTTTTCTTAAGGGTTTGGTGATGTATAAAATTAATATGGATGGCGATGACGCCACGCTTATTCTTTCTGGTGATGTTGATCTTCAGACAACCGCCGAACTTAAATCCGAGATTTCTGAGCTTCAAGGCATCGCCCATCTTGATATTCAAGCAGGTAATGTCTCTTATATTGATTCAAGCGGTGTTGCGGTGTTGTTGATGACACGTCAGCATTGCCTGTCTAACGGTATCGACATGAAACTGAGCGTTGTAAGCCAGCCTGTCTTCCGTGTCTTGCAAATCGCCAAGCTTGATAAGCTACTGCCCATTGAAAAGATTGTCGAAGCCACTGATGCTGGCGCTGACAATTTTGGTATTGCTTCAACTGAAGGCAATGATGGCTAATTGCCATTAACGTCTTTGTTTTACGCCTGAGGCTGTTGTTGTGACAACGGAATCACCACCATCATTTGATTTAGAAAAAACCAACGGTCTTGCGTTGATTGCAGGGCTGATGGACCAGTATGCCCAGTCAGGGGATGCGGTGGCGGCATTGCGCTGGGCGTTACCGCTGGTGTTGCATGATATGAACGCAGAAGCCGGGTCATTGTTTATGCACCGCAGCGAAGACGATAGCCTTGAATGTGTGGTGTGTAATGGTCCGGTGGATGTCACCGGGCTGGTGGTGCCTGCAGATAAAGGGCTGGTAGGGCGTGCCTTTACCACCGGTGCGGCTGAGGTCGTGGCTGATGCAGGTGCAGATAAAGCACATTTCCGTGTATCTGATGATGCGTCAGGCTTTAAAACCGTGACAACGGTAACAGCACCAGTGCATTTGGGTGAGCAACGTTTTGGCGCGATCCAGGCGATCAACCGCAAGTCACCTGATGACCCTGACGTGATCGTGAATTTTGATGAAGATGATCTGGCGTTGTTGTCATCACTTGGTGCGGCATTAGCCATGGCGATCTCAAATGTTCGATTGGCAGAAAAAGCCATTAATGACCAGTTGTTGCAACGTGATTTGGACCAAGCGACCGAGGCACAAGCATCATTAATGCCATTGATCACAAGCACCGGTTATGCATCAGGAAAGGTTATCCCTGCACGCCATTTATCGGGTGATTTCTTCGACCATCTGGAAGTTGGCGACAAGATTGCATTCTGCCAAGGTGATGTAGCCGGTAAGGGGATCACGGCATCCTTGCTGATGGCGCGCTGTATTGCGCTGTTCCGTAGTTTTGCCAAGCAAGGCATGTCCGCACGTGATATTGCCGTTAGAATCAATCATGAATTATTGGATGTGATGTCTGATAAGTTCGTGACGTTTGTAAGTGGCTGGTTTGACCCGCAATCCGGTGAAGTGCAACTGGTTAATTGTGGGCATGGGCCATTATTAGTGGCGCCTGAAGATGATAGCGGCTGTTTCTTTGTGGATTCTCACACCGTGCCGTTAGGGCTTGTTGATATTTCCATGGAACCGCTTGACCCATGGGTGGGCCAAGTGGACAAGGCTGCGCTTTATATCATGACGGATGGGATTACCGAGTCTACCCGTGACGGTGTTGAATTAGAGATGGACGGCTTGATTAAGATCGCCGATACCCATCGCGGCATGAAAGGGGCAGAACGTGTTGCCAATATCATGCGCAGGTTTGACCAAGATGAGCTGCAAACCCATGATGACGCGACGTTATTGGTGGTGACCTCTGTCGGCAAGGGAGGCGAGGCGTAATGCAACAGTTTAGCCGACAATTTGGCGGTATGCCTGCTGATCTTGAGTTGAGCCGCCGATATTTGAGTGAGGTGCTAACGCAAATTGGATGGGCCGCGCAGGAGATTGACCTTCAATTGGCCATTGGTGAAGTCATGCAGAATGTTGTCCGTTATGGGTTTGAAGGTGGCCGCGAAGATGGCGTTATCACCATGAGCTTTACGTTTGATGGCACGACGTTGACCTGTTCGATTTCTGATAATGCACCGCCATCAAACCCTGAAGAATGGATGCCAAATGCGGAAAAACGGCGTCCTGATGAAGGGGGGTATGGGCTTTCTATTATTGAAGCCATTGCCGATAGTTATGATGTCACCCCCGGGGCAGATGGTAATACATCTTATCTTGTGTTTAGCGATACGGCAGTGAGGTAAGTGATGGCAGTTCTTCAGCAATCCGGTCAAGCCTTGCCGCGGCTGGATTATGTCTGCCGTCATTTAAAGCGTTTTTTGCCTGCATTAGCGGCCGCCACCATGCCGCGCGCATCGGCCAAGCTGGACGATGTCATGGATTGGGCAGGTGTTAAGATGAAGCCTTATGAGGCAACGCCGCTTAGGGCCGTGATGTCAGCCGCCGCCAAGAATATGCATAGCAATGGATACCACCACCCATGGCATACCATGACCGTGATGATCTTTAGCGCTATATTGGGGCAACGGGCAGGGCTTCGGCATGAGGAGATGATGCGGGTGATGATGTATGCGTTGGTGCATGATTTAGACCACCGCGGGCGGATGATCACATCAGCGCCATATGGTGAAGAATTACGGTCAGCCCAGATTGCCGGACGGCGTTTATACGCAACACCAAGCGGACGTGGGCCAGCCCGCCGCCAGATGACCCATGCCATTGCCGCGACGTATTTTGGGGCAAGTGATGATGGGAATACTGCCCAACATCATGATCATTTTGGGTTCGGGCATCGGAATGGGCATGGGCATGGGCGTGGGCAAGTTTCAGGGGATGAGGTGACGCAGATATTGCTGGATGCAGATTTTATGGCGTCTATTATCCTGCCTGATGATGCGGTGATGACATTAACCCGCGGGTTAAAGCGTGAACAAGGAAGCGTGATAGATGCCGCCGATATGCGTGATGCATTTTTGACCGCTGTCCAAGCCCGCGGATTTGCCCATCATGCCAGTCAAGCCTTGGTTGATGAGATGCTGGATGGCACTGTGGCACAAAAGGTAAGTTCATGAAAACGTATTGTAAAGATTGTATTTATTGGGATTTGACCCATAAAGGCACCTTAACAAAATCACGTGAAGGGCGGTGCCGACGACACGCGCCAACCCCAATGTCTGAATCCATGGAACAAGAGGCTGGCACGATCTGGCCTGCGACGTTTGATGATGATTGGTGCGGTGAAGGCCGCATGCATGGCACACCGTTAAGCGGTGTTGGGCGTGCAGATACAGATGATGAGTTGCTGGTCGATATTACGCCAGCCCCGCGCCCCAAAAACAACACCCCACCGAAGCGCGAGCTGTAGGCAGGGTGTTAATAAAGGCGCTTTATTCAGGGCGTTTTATTAAGGGCGCTCTATTAAGGGCGCTTTATTCAGGTGATTTGCATGTTTAGACCGCGGCCATAATGGCGGCAGCAATGTCATTAATGGCGTCTGTGAGGGCGGCTTCGATTGACATGACTGACCTGTTTAGGTTTGAGGCTGATGGGCCAGCCGCAGCAAATTCACGGTCAATCACGACATCACGTTTATCCGTGATGACGCGTGCGCGCATGGTCACGAACCCTGCACCAGCTGCATCATAACCAATGGTCAACAGGTCCAGTTCAAGCTTAAGCGCCGGACGTTTGGTTGAAGATGACAGCGCGATCGTGCGCCCTGCCGCATTATTCCAGCCGGTGATGATGCCATCACGCACCAAGTCCGCAGGTGAAGCATGCCATAGCTTTGAGCGTGTTTCCTGATACTTAATCGGGGCAGTGCCGACTTGTTCAATAATCGGACGGCCTGCAAAGATGCCATTAACATTAACGCGGTCAACGCCGATTTGTTGCCCATTGGCAAGCTGGAGCGCATTGAGGGTCAGGTTAAGGCCAAAATGTTCTTCTTTGATCCGGCGTGCTGGACCTGCGCATGCGGCAAGCCCCATCACGCCAGCCATAACTAGGCCAGTAGCACCAGCGGTTTTGATAAAGTTACGACGGCTGTTGGTCATCATAAGCCCCTTTATTCCGTGCCGGTGATCAAGACACCGGGGTTGTTTCTGAGAATATTAGTCATTTCTTCGATGTTCAGCGCAGCGCGATCCAAGCGGTCAAGCGTTGTCAGCAATTGGTCACCGCCATCACGTGAGAAGTCATTCACCTCGGTCAAGATACCGCCGACTTGAACACTGGCATCTTGGGCTGCGGCATTTGCCGTGCTGATTAACTGGTTCAACTGGGCCGTGGCCATATTGGCTTCATCCAATGCGGCGGCAAGCTGGACCAACATATCGCGGTTCACGGTATTGATGGCCGCATTAGCGCCTGCCGTGGCATTAACCGTGTTGTCCAAGATCTGTCCGACATCGTTCATGGCCTCTTTGACCTGGTCACGATCAACGCTTTTGATCAATTTGTTCAAGTTGCGAGACGCAAATTTAAGGTTGATGGCAACGCGTGGCACTTCCTTGGCCAGACCTGCGGTGAGGGCGTTGACGTTGTTCAAGGTTGTCGCGCCATGGTCAGTCAACAATGTATCCACTGTTTTGAGAAGTGGGACAAGATTGTCTTCGGCAATACGGGCAAAGTTATCAGCCGTTTGCGAGATTTCATCCACAAAGTTCATTTGTTCGGACACGGTAATTTCAGAACCAGGGGCAAGGGCAGGGCCTTCGCCAGCCTTGATCTGGATCGCCATAGCAGATAATAGCGATAAGGAGGCGATGCCAGCCTCACTTGTTTGAGGGATTTGCCAGCCTTCTTCAATTTCAAGGTCAATCTTGAAATGCATGCCTTCACCATCTTCATTGGCTTTAGGCGTGATGCCAGCGACAGAACCGATAATGTAGCCTTCGTAAATCACGGCGGCACCTTTTTTGAGGCCAGCCACGTTATTTACCTTGGTGAAATATGGGTCAGTGCGCTGCATAAAGTCGCCCAATACCGCGATTATCGCCAAGAGCCCAATCAAACCGCCAAGGACAAAGCTGCCGGCGACAAGTTCTTTAGATTGGATTTTCATCTGTCTTCTCCAATTGTTGTGGATGGCGTTAAACCCGCTATCCGCATACGTTTACACCCCGCCAACAAGCTGTT
The DNA here is from genome assembly GCA_965660595.1 of Puniceispirillales bacterium (SeqCode). Classification (GTDB taxonomy): domain Bacteria; phylum Pseudomonadota; class Alphaproteobacteria; order Puniceispirillales; family UBA1172; genus JAGWAQ01. The sequence continues at coordinate 8,400 of CBFIAO010000016.1, forward strand.
GGGCGTAGAGTTCTGCATCAAATTCTTCTTCTTCTGGAATACGGTTGATCAGGTTCTGAATACGTTGGTTATCAGACGCCCGAATTTCATCCACCGTGCCCGAGAAAATAATATAGCCGCGATCAAGCACCACGATGCGATCAGCGATTTTAAAGGCAGATTCAAGTTCGTGGGTCACCACCACGACTGACATGCCCAAGGATTCCTTAAGCTGGATGATCAGGTCATCTAAGGCTGCCGCGATCACCGGGTCAAGGCCTGCAGAAGGTTCATCCATAAAGGTGAGTTTAGGGTCAAGCGCAATGGCACGTGCCACCGCCGCACGTTTTAGCATACCGCCTGATAACTCTGACGGCAGCAGGTCATCTTTGCCCAGCAGGTTGACGAAATCCAGCTTCATGCGGGTGATGACTTGGATCAATTCTTCATCAAGGTCAGTGTGTTCACGCATCGGTAAGGCAACGTTTTCAGCTATCGTCATTGACGACATTAACGCGCCAGATTGAAACGCAACACCAATGCCTTTCAACAGGTCCATGCGTTTATATGGCGAGACGTTATAGAGCGATTCACCAAAGAGTTTGACGTCACCTATCATCGGCTCTTTAAGCCCGATCAGATGCCTGAGGAAGGTGGATTTGCCAGAGCCTGAACCGCCCATAATCACCACAATCTCACCTTGGGCAATTTCCATATTGCAGCCATGAATAACAGGGATGCCGTTGTAGCCGCCTTGAAGATTTTCAACTTTGATGGGTGGGGTGGTCATCACATGGCCTCTTACAATAACAACGCAAATACAGTATCAGCCGCGATAATCGCAGCGATACAGCTGACAACAGAGGTCGTGGTGGATCTGCCCAACACTTCGGCACCGCCAGCAACACGCATGCCAAGGCTGATGGAGATCATCGCCAAGAGAATAGCAAAGATGAAACTTTTGATGATGCCATGCATAAAGTCATTAATGGTGACGACATCCAAGATATCCGCCCAATAGGCATCAGGGCCGATACCCAAGGTGGCGTTGATGTAAAGGCCAGCTGCCGAAAATGCAGCGATATTACCGATCACCACCAAGACAGGAAGGCTGAAGAGAAGGCCTAGCAGTGAGGGCGCGACCACATAACGCGCTGGCGCAATGCCCATCACGTTAAGGGCGTCGATTTCACCATTGAGCTGCATCGAGCCAACACGGCTGGTGAGCTGTGAGCCAGAACGCCCAGCAACGAGAATTCCAGTGATAAGTGGTGCAAATTCACGCGGAATGGAAATCGCCAGCCCAAAAGTAACTTGGGTTTCTGCGCCAAAGATCGATAAGGTGTGGATGCCTTGAATAGATAGCATCACGCCGATCGTAGCAGACATAAGTGCCACCACCGGCACTGCCTTCACCCCTGCATTAATAATCTCATCAACAATCAAATGCATGCGCACAGGCTGATTATGCTTGGCGCCACGGACCAGCAAATGAATGCTGGACCAGATCAGCAGGCTAGCATAGCCAATAGCGGTTATCATATTGAGTGAGGAGGCGCCCATACGGGCAATGCGGGCAATCATTTTGGAAACACAAATACCTAAAAAATTCATTATGATACTTATATTATAAAATTGAGATTAACGCACTTAAAAAGGTTGCGCTCATCACTGCAGTGTATAAGTTTAAGATCATATATACTGCTTTATTATGAAGGTTCATATTTATGTTATCAGGGTTGAACGGTAAGGGGTTGTTCTTTGGCAACATGAAAGGCGGTGTAGGGAAAAGCACGCTTTGCATGTATGTGTTGGAAATGATCATGCAATTACGTCCTGATTTGGATGTAATGCTGATTGATACTGACCCGCAATCTACATCTTCGCGTATGATGGGCGGGTTACTGCCGCCAGAAAAAATCAGGTCAATGCCGATGGGTGACCGTTATGACGGCGCGATTATGTCCACTGTTGATGGCGTTATTAAAAGCCACTTGGTGAATGATAACACCCTGACGGTGATTGATAGCGCGGCAGGCAAGATCGGCAATATCTGGCAGGTGGCCTTGTTATGTAACACGATGATCGTGCCGACGTCATTAAGCTGGACCGATATGCAGCCGACGATTGATTATATTAGCGAGATTGATGAACGTAAGGAAGATTACGACAGCACCACCCCGCATATTATCGTGGTGCCTAATAAAACATCACCGCAGCAAAAAGATTATTCGTTGATTAATGATGCGGCAAAGTCATTAAATGTGATTGTGGCGCCGCCTGTTTCTGATTTTTCGATTGTCCGTAAGTCATCCCATGATTACCGCGGGCTTAAGGACGTTGAAGATTCACGCTTTCATGATGAAATTAGAGCCTTGGCGCAATTTATTGTCAGCCATGTGATTTCAGGCGAATTAGATCGTATTTTCGCAAAATAACGTGATGATTTAAGGGCGCTATGTTGACGCGTCATTAGCGGTCATGTTTGCGGCAATCCAATAATGGAACTTATACGTTGGTTCTTCCATCACTGGTGAGAATTTACCGCCATCATAGCCCGGGGCTTTGCGGCCTTGATACATGCCTTCCACGACACCAATATCTTCCTTAAACACCACTTTCCAAAGCTTGGTGTTGGCGGCGCGCAGGTCAGCGTAATCATCGCCAGTGCAGGCTTCGGTCGGGTAGTAAAGTTCCACATGTTCAACCATTTCACCATTGCTTTTTGGTTCAAGCACAATCGAAAATGCATGGTCGCGGTGCACGCCCAGCAGGACATTCGGGAAGACGGCAATATATTCCGCAGCTTTATCCCATTTTGGCGATAGGCCTTCGAAATTTGGAAAGGCGCGGCCATCATCAGAAAGTGACGGGTTATACACCAAGGTGCCTTGGCCTGCAAAACTGTCATGACAGATATTGTAATGATCTTCGAGGCGTGAATACGTGTTCAGGTCAGGATGAACAAACGGTAAATGGTAGCTTTCGCAGTAATTATCAACAGCGAGTTTCCAGTTGCTGGCAAGGGTTAGGGTAAAGCCAGAATCAGCACCGCCATGATAGAGCGGCTGTTCAAATTCCTGCCAACGGTCAAGAAGGTCACGGTGGGTATCTTCGAATGGTGCACAGTTTTCATTCACGTTCACAAAGATCACATCACGCCAGACATGGCTGCGGATTTCCATCAGGCCCATTGTGTCAGGGTCGATAGCATCATGGCTATGGATGTTAGCGCCGCCAACATGAGGGGTGGCTTTCAACGCGCCGTCAAGGTCATAAGCCCAGGCATGATAAGGGCAGGTGATCGGGCCTTTGAGCTTGCCAGCTTCTTCGACCAGCTTCATGCCGCGGTGACGGCAGACATTTTGAAAGACCTTGATGTCACCAGCACGATTGCGCACCACCAAAAGTGGCATGCCAAGAAAGTCAATAGGTAAAACTGATCCTGCTTCCGGGGCGTTTTTTGCGTTGGTTAATGCTGACCAGTTGTTGAAAAAAACACGTTCACGTTCTGCTGCGCTTGCGCTATCGTCTGTGTAAAGATAGCTGGGCAGGCCTTTGGCCTGATCAATCGGGTGTAAGGTATCGCTGATGTTATGGGTGCGGTGTTGCATCGTACTGACCTCTTGTTTCACGAGTATTAAAAAAAATGACAAGTTTTATGCCAAAGCGCAATCACCTTTCGTTGGGTGACAAGATGTTTTCGCCCGTCCGTGTGGCAAGTTTTCCAAAAGCGATCATTCGTTATCAAAACACGGCATGGGCCAAGCATTTAGGGATAGGTGATTGGGCCGAAGATGACACGGTTTGGGCGGATCATTTTGCGCGATTCACGCCAATTAAAGGGTCGCTTGATGCACCGCTCGCCTTGGCGTATCACGGCCATCAATTTGGTGCGTATAACCCTGAACTTGGAGATGGGCGCGGCATACTTTATGCCCAAATGGAAGATCCGCGTGATGGGCGGCTGTTGGATTTTGGCACAAAAGGTACCGGGCAAACGCCATATTCACGCACGGCGGATGGACGTCTGACCTTAAAAGGGGCCGTGCGCGAGGTGATGGCCACGGAAATGTTGGACGCATTAGGGGTGAACACGTCCAAGACATTTTCAGTGATTGAAACTGGTGAAGCCTTACAGCGCCATGATGAGCCATCCCCAACGCGCGCTGCGGTGTTGGTGCGGTTGAGCCATTCACATATCAGGATTGGCAGTTTTCAGCGGCTGGCTTACCAGCAAGATCATGAGATGTTGGCGGCATTACTGCGTTATGTGGCCGCGACGTATTATGACGGCATCTTGGATGCTGATGCGCCGTTGGATGAATTGGCACCTGCATTTGTGCGGGCACTGGCTGAACGCATGGCCGAGATGACCGCGGGCTGGATGGCGGCAGGGTTTGTCCATGGCGTACTTAATACTGATAATTTTAATATTACGGGCGAAAGTTTTGATTATGGCCCGTGGCGGTTCTTGCCTGAAATGACGCCATCATTCACTGCGGCATATTTTGACCATCAAGGCCGTTATGCATATGGACGCCAGCCTGAAGCCGCATTCTGGGCATTGTGCCGATTGGCCGATTGCCTGGTTGAGATGAGCAGCCTTGAGGCGATGCAAGATGCCGTGGGGGCGTTCCAAGATCATATTGCCAATGCCATGACCCGCGCATTATGCAGCCGATTAGGGATAGATGCGGCATGGGGGGGCGATGCGGCAGGGGGCGATGCTGAAAAAATGTCACAAGCCTTAATCAGCGCTATTCGCGGGGCGGATGTTAGGTTTGAGGATGTGATGTTTGACTGGTTTGGCGGACAAGGCGCAAGTGCGCGAGCATTGGGCGGTGCACGTAAAAATTTTTATAAATCCGCTGGCTTTGCGGACGCATTGGATATGATGATCAATGCCCCAACCGCCAAGGGCGCGGCAATCGACCATGCATATTTTAACCGTGATCACCCCACCACCATGCTGATTGATGAGGTTGAGGCGATATGGGCCCCAATTGCGGCCGAAGATGACTGGTCAGCCCTCACGGCAAAAATTGATGATATTCACCTGATGTCAGATGCCTATGGTGACCGATCTTTACCGCCATTAGCGCGTGTTAGTTAACCGGTGTAAGTTTAGGGGGGTAAGTTTAGGGGGTTAAGTTTAGCGGGGTTAAATCAACTCCACTGGCAGCCCGCGGTTAAGCACGGTGCGCAAGACAAAATTTGATTCCATCGATTGCACATGGGGCAGGGCAGACAGATGTTGTGAATGGATGGCGCCGTAATCCGTTACATCACGTGCGGCAATCCGCAGAATATAGTCTTTTGCCCCTGCCATCAGGAAGCAGGCCAACAGGTTGGGGATAGTGATGACCGCATCTTCAAAGTCCTTCATCACGGCAGCGGATTGACCGGTTAGCGTGATTTGCACCAATACCACCACGTCATAATCCACCATACTTGCGTCTATCTGGGCATGATAGCCAGAGATGAGCCCATTTTTTTCAAGCATGGTCACGCGGCGGTGGCAGGCGGAAGGGGACAGGCCGACACGGTCCGACAGGTCAACATTGGTAAGGCGTGCATCTTCCTGCAACGCCATGATGATGGCACGGTCTGCACGGTCAAGAGTGCTGTGCTTAAGGGCAGTGTTTTCAGGATTTACAGTTGAAGGCATATCTGCACCTATTTTCAATTAACATGCAATGATCGTGCGTATATTTAATGATATTTTAAATATTAATGCAAATATTGGTGGTTTTGACGTGAAATTAACAAGCCCATTGCGTGTGTTTTTACCTATAGTGTTTAGGTGATTTCCCGTTGAGACATTTAGGGCTCGTTAAGCGGGGGCTTTTAAGGAGCTTTTAAGGAGATAGCAATGCGTATTGGTGTGCCTACCGAAATTAAGAACCGTGAATACCGTGTTGGTCTTGTGCCGTCATCTGTGAAAGAGCTGACAGGTCGTGGCCATTCTGTGTTGGTCCAGTCTGGTGCTGGTGCTGGCATTGGGTCCAGTGATGATGAATACCGCGCGATGGGTGCAGAAATTGCCCCTGATGCGGCATCTGTTTTTGACAATAGTGACATGATCGTGAAGGTGAAAGAGCCGCAGGAAGTTGAATGGAAGATGCTGCGCCCGAACCATATCTTGTTCACGTATCTGCACCTTGCGCCCGATCCAGCGCAAACCATCGGGTTGATGGCATCTGGCTGTACGGCGATTGCCTATGAAACGGTTACTGATGACCAAGGCGGCCTGCCGCTATTGGCGCCAATGAGTGAAGTGGCAGGACGTCTTTCCGTGATTGAAGGCGGGTATTTCCTTAAGAAAACAGGTGGTGGACGTGGGCTTCTGCTTTCTGGCGTGCCGGGCACTGACCCTGCGAATGTGGTGGTGATCGGCGGCGGTGTAGTGGGCACTAATGCCGCTAAATTGGCGGTGGGTGTTGGCGCGAATGTGACCATTTTGGACCGTTCTGTGCCACGTCTGCGTTATCTTGACGATGTCTTTAACGGCAGCCTTTCCACCAAGTATTCAACCGAGGCTGCGATTGAAGATGCGCTGGCGACGGCTGATCTGGTGATTGGTGCGGTGTTGATCCCTGGTGCGGCGGCTCCGCGCTTGGTGCGCCGTGAACACTTGGCCATGATGCGCCCTGGTGCGGTGCTGTGTGACGTTGCGATTGACCAAGGCGGGTGTTTCGAAACATCACGCGCGACCACGCATGAAGACCCTGTTTATGATGTGGACGGAATTGTGCATTACTGTGTGGCCAATATGCCAGGTTCTGTGCCGCTGACGTCATCACATGCGCTGAATAACGCAACCTTGCCATTCACGCTGGCGCTGGCCGATAAAGGCATGGCGGCACTTGATGAAAACCCGCATCTGATGAACGGCTTGAACGTCCGTGACGGCAAGATTACGCATCCTGCGGTGATCGAGGCATTGGGCGAACATCCGAGCTTATAAATCATCAGGCCCGATATTTCAGGCCCAATATTGCAGGCTCAATATTTCAGGCCCGATGCTGATGTGATGTCTATATGAGCGCTAACTTTGATGGGGAGGGACGGCTTTTGTGCTGACTTTCCCCATTTTTAAAAAGTTTTTAAAAAGATTGATGTTTTTTTGAACTTTTTACGCAGTAAGGGCTTGACCTAGAAGCCATGCTGGTTAATAACACAGTCCATTCGACATATTGCTGTTAGGGCTGTATGTTAGTTCTGTTATGGGGCCATAGCTCAGCTGGGAGAGCGCCTGATTTGCATTCAGGAGGTCGTCGGTTCGATCCCGTCTGGCTCCACCAACAGAAAACCAGAGATTATAATGGAGTTTCAGCTATGGCTGTTCCAAAGAGTAAAGTGACACGTTCCAAGCGCGGTATGCGCCGTTCACACGACGCGATCAAGTCTGATGCTTATGTAGAAGACAAGACAACCGGTGAATTGCATCGCCCACACCACATGGACATCAAAACAGGGATGTACCGTGGTCGTCAGGTGCTGAAGGTTAAAGAGCGGATCTAATTACAATTTATGTTGTGATTGATTAGGGCCGCTTTCCGCGGCCTTTTTCGTGTGTTTTTTTTAGTGATGGCCATGGTACTTTTCCCAAAAGGCCTTATTGTTAACATTATTCCTATCCAATATGCCATGACGTGAAGATCGAGGTGCATAAAATGTCCGAACATCCAAAGATTAATAAAGACGCCATGTTCAATATTGGTGATGTGGTTAAACACCGTCATTTTTCATTCCGCGGCGTTATTTACGACGTTGACCCGGAATTTGCCAATACAGAAGAATGGTATGAGGCCATCCCTGCCGAAATCCGCCCATCACGTGAGCAGCCGTTCTATCACCTGCTGGCGGAGAATGATGACAGTTACTATACTGCCTATGTCAGCCAACAGAACTTGATGGCAGATGGTGATGCAGGGCCGGTGGACCATCCTGAATTGGTGGACTTATTCGATGATTTCGATAATGGCCGTTATGCGCCAAGACGTGATAGCGTAAACTAAGGTCGTGATAGCGTAAACTAAGGGCACGATAGCGTGAATTAGAGGTATCTAATTTATCACAGCATTGTGATTTGAACATGTGTGATTCGTAAGGCACTATGATCACAGACCTTACGCATGGGTTTAGCCCTCCCTCTTTTTCATCATTGAGGGAGGGTTTTTTATGCCGTCACCCATGATGATTGCCGCGATAGATGACGCCTAAATATGCGTGAACTGAGCGCAGGTATAGGCTGGAGTGGTGCTGGCGAAAACCGCAGAAATCTGCGAATAATTCGCAATTTCATTTGCAAGAAAAAACTCCCTAAAAATAACTTGAAATCATTCTAAATTAGGACCATATAGCTTAATAAGACTAGATCAGTCCTGATTGTCATGATGATGTGTTTACATCGTTGATGAGGCTGATCGAAGAAGTAGGCACCAGTAAGCGGGGCCAGAAGGAGGCGCCAGTAAGCGGGGCCAAAAGGAGGCAACAGCCATGCTGAAGCTGAATAGAATGACCGATTATGGGGCCGTGATTTTAAGCGCACTGGCCGCCCAATGGCGTTTTAATAATGGCGAAAGCCTATCTGCGGCAGAGATTTCAGAGAAATCAGGCCTAGCGCAGGCCAGCACCGCCAAGATTTTGAAGACGCTATCTGCACGTGGTCTGGTCACAGCGACACGAGGCAAGCTGGGCGGTTATGTGCTGGGGCATGCGCCTGAAGATATCTCGGTTGCGGCGATTGTAGAGGCCATGGAAGGCCCGATTGCCATGACCGCATGCGTGGAAACATCGGTTGATCCGTGTTTATCCAAGCATAGCTGTTTTTTAAGTGGGAATTGGGAACGTGTTAATCAGGCGATTAACGGTGCGCTATCATCCATCAGCCTAGCTGATTTAATTGACCCTGATAGCCATTTCCGTCCTGCCGCAGACGTGATGACAACATCGAAGCATCATTAAGTTAAAGTAAGTTTTTATTTGGTCTTTTTTCTGGAAAGGGATTCCATGTCGGCCACACAAGAAACAATTCGTCAAGTTGAAGAAGCCACCGGTAAATATAAATACGGCTTTGTTACCGATATTGAGGTGGATAAAGCCCCAAAAGGGCTGAGCGAAGATACGATCCGCTTGATTTCAACGAAAAAGAACGAACCTGAATGGATGCTGGAATGGCGGCTTAAGGCGTATCGCCATTGGCTGACTATGGAGGAACCTGATTGGGCGAAGCTGGATTATCCTAAGATCGATTATCAGGATATCCATTATTATGCGGCGCCAAAAAGTACAGATGGCCCGAAAAGCCTTGATGAAGTTGACCCTGAATTGCTGAAAACCTATGAAAAGCTGGGGATTCCACTGAAAGAGCAAGAAATGCTGGCCGGGGTTGCGGTTGATGCAGTGTTTGACAGTGTTTCTGTTGCCACGACATTCCGCGAAAAGCTGGCTGAAGTTGGCGTGATTTTCTGCCCTATTTCGGAAGCTATTCAAGACCACCCTGAGTTGATTAAAGAATATCTGGGCAGTGTTGTGCCGCATGGCGATAACTATTTTTCAGCCCTTAATGCGGCGGTCTTCACGGACGGGTCTTTTGTGTATATCCCGAAAGGCGTGCGCTGCCCGATGGAGTTGTCCACCTATTTCCGTATTAATGAGATTAATACTGGCCAGTTTGAGCGGACGTTGATCATCGCGGGTGAAGACAGTTATGTGTCCTATTTGGAAGGATGTACTGCACCGCAACGTGATGAAAACCAGTTGCATGCCGCGGTGGTTGAACTGGTGGCCATGACTGATGCTGAGATTAAGTATTCCACGGTTCAGAACTGGTATCCCGGGGATGAAAATGGCAAGGGCGGTATTTATAATTTCGTGACTAAGCGCGGGATTTGTAAAGGTGACCGGTCTAAAATTTCATGGACACAAGTCGAAACAGGTTCAGCGATCACGTGGAAATACCCATCATGCATTTTGATGGGTGCAGATAGCGTCGGCGAATTTTATTCTGTTGCCGTGACCAATAATGCCCAACAGGCCGATACTGGCACAAAAATGATCCATATTGGGCCACGGACCAAGTCCACCATCATCGCGAAAGGGATTGCGGCAGGTAAGTCAGATAGTACCTATCGCGGCCTAGTGCGGATGATGCCTGGCGCAGAAGGTGGGCGTAACTTTACCCAATGTGACAGTTTGCTGGTTGGTGATACGTGTGGGGCGCATACCGTGCCATATATCGTGTCACGTAATCCATCTGCACGGATTGAGCATGAAGCCACAACATCACGTATTTCGGAAGACCAGCTGTTTTATTGTTTGCAGCGCGGGATGACCGAAGAAGATGCGGTGTCGTTGATCGTGAACGGCTTTTGTAAGGAAGTCATGAAAGAATTGCCGATGGAATTTGCGGTTGAAGCACAGAAGCTGATCGGAATTTCACTTGAAGGTAGTGTGGGTTAATTCGCCCAGCACCTAATACCGCTAGGGCCCGCTAGGAATAGCCCAGATATAATTAAGGAATTGATAGATGCCATTATTAGAAATTAAAAACCTGCATGCACGTATTGGTGACGTGGAGATCCTGAAAGGGATTGACCTTGTGATTGATCGCGGTGAAGTCCATGCCATTATGGGGCCAAACGGGTCAGGTAAGTCCACGCTGTCTTATGTTCTTTCTGGACGTGATGGGTATGAGGTGACCGAAGGCGATATCCTGTTGGATGGCACGTCTGTGCTGGAGATGGAAGCAGATGAACGTGCCCGTGCAGGCATGTTCCTCGCGTTTCAATACCCTGTTGAACTGCCCGGTGTAGGCGGCATGAGCTTTCTGCGCGGCGCGGTGAATGCAAGGCGCCGTGAGGACGGTCTGGATGAGATTGACAACCTTGAATTTGTCAAAATGGTACGCAGCAAAGCTGGTGCGTTAGGTATCAAGGATGAGATGTTAAAGCGTGCGGTGAATGTTGGCTTTTCCGGTGGCGAGAAAAAGCGTTACGAAATTCTGCAAATGGCCATGCTTGAGCCGTCAATGGCCATCCTTGATGAGACGGATTCAGGGCTGGATGTGGATGCGTTGAAGATTGTATCCGAAGGCGTTAATGCCTTGCGCGGTGATGGTATTGGGATGTTGGTGATCACGCATTATCAACGCTTGTTGGACCATATTGTGCCTGACCATGTGCATATTCTTGCTGGCGGTAAAATCTTAAAGTCAGGTGATAAGAACTTGGCGTTAGAAGTTGAATATTCAGGATATTCGAGCTTTATTGATGCAGCATAGTTTTCTTAAATCGCGGGCTGAACTTGGCCCAAGCAATGGTCAGATGACACATCGCCGTCAAGCGGCGGCGACGCGATTTGCCGCTTATGGTTGGCCAACGCCAACCGATGAAGCATGGCGGTTTACCAATATCAATGCGCTGAGTGCGCGTGACTGGTCACCGGTGGTTGAACTTGCATCTGTTGATGCATCTGGCCACCTGGAAAAGGGCGCAAAAGATGGCGCATGCTTAGTGATTGTTAATGGCGTGATCGACCCGAGCCTGTCCACCGAACTGCCGCAAGGCATGACCATGACGGCACTGGATGATGATGCTGAGATGGCAGCAATGCTGGATGATAAGCGCATTATCGACCATCAGATTGCCAATATCTCACTCGCCGTGATGTCATCAAGTTTTGGCATTAGGATAGGTGGTAAGGCGGCCGCACCGTTGCGCCTTGTCTTTATCAATGAAGGTGATGATACATCAGCTCATGCGGTTGGGGTGATCATGCTTGAAGATGGGGCTAGCGCAACAATTCTTGAAGAACATAGCGGCACAGGTACGGGGTTGTCTGCGCCGTTGCTGGCGATCAATATTGGTGATGACGCGGCATTGACCCATGCGCGGGTGCAGATAGAAGATGTTGATGTGGATAGCGGCAACAATGGCGGCAACAATGGTGGTCGGCATCATTTATCACAAACCGTCATGAATATTGGTGCGCGCGGCCGATATAACGCGTTAATGGTGCAATCGGGTGGGGCGCTGTCACGTGCTGAGACACATATCGCGCTGGTCGGTGAAGATATTGATATGGGCATGACCACGATTTATCTGGCGGCAGGCAAGCAGGTGATGGATGTCACGTCATTGGTGGACCACCGTGTGCCAAATTGCACGTCACGCCAGATTGTGCGCGGGGTGCTGGATGATACCGCACGCGGCGTTTTCCAAGGAAAAGTGATCGTGGCGCGTGACGCGCAGAAGACAGACGGCAACCAGATGAGCCGTACGTTGTTGTTATCCCGCAAATGTGAAGCAGATGCCAAGCCTGAATTGGAAATCTATGCTGATGATGTGGCCTGTTCCCATGGCGCGACGGTGGGGGAGATTGATGATAACCATCTATTTTACCTGACCAGCCGCGGAATCCCTAAGCAAGAAGCACGTCAGATGTTGATCGAAGCGTTTCTGGCAGATGTGCTGGATGAGGTTGAAGATGAGACATTGGTTGGTTTTGCCCAAGGTGCGGTGCAAGACTGGCTTAACGCGATGAAAGCACGAGGGTAGGCGACGCATGACACGGCTTGACGACATCAAGGCCCAGTTCCCGATCTTGCAGCGTGAAGTGCATGACAAGCCGCTTGTTTATTTAGATAGCGCGGCATCGGCCCAAAAGCCGCAGGTGGTGCTGGATGCCATGGACCATGCCTATACCCATTATTACAGTAATGTGCATCGCGGTTTGCATAAGCTGAGTGAAGAAAGCACGGATGCATATGAAGCGGCCCGCGGTAAGGTGGCACGCCTTATAGGGGCGTCATCACCGGATGAGGTGGTGTTCACGGCAGGTGCAACCATGTCATTGAACCTGATTGCGCGGTCATGGGGCGGCACGTTCCTGAAAGAAGGTGATGAGATCCTGATTTCGGTTGCGGATCACCATGCCAATATTGTGCCATGGCAAATGGTGGCCGCCGAAAAAGGTGCGGTGATCAAGGCCGTGCCAGTGGCAGAAGATGGGTCGGTATCCATGGATGTGATTGCATCTATGATCACCGAAAAGACAAAGATTGTGGCCTTGCCCCATGTTTCTAATGTGTTGGGCACGGTCTTTCCGGTTGAGGAGATTGCCGAAGCGGCCCATGCGGTTGGCGCGATCTTCGTGCTGGATGGATGCCAAGGTGTTGTCCATATGCCAGTTGATGTCACGGCTATTGGGTGTGATTTCTATGTGTTTTCTGGGCATAAGCTGTATGGACCAAGCGGCATTGGTGTGATGTGGGGCAAGATGGATATCTTGCGCGACATGCCGCCATTTTTGGGCGGCGGTGATATGATTGACCGTGTTAGCATCACATCATCAACCTATGCGGCGCCGCCACAACGGTTTGAAGCAGGTACACCGCCGATTGTTGAAGTGATCGGGCTGAGTGCAGCGATTGATTTTGTGCAAGAGATTGGCATGGATGTCATCCGTGATCATGAAATGGATTTAATCAGCTATGCGCATCAGCAATTATCATCGGTTGAGGGGCTGAGGCTGGTGGGGACAGCGGCAGGCAAGTCGGGGGTTGTTTCCTTCACCATGGATTGTGCGCATCCGCATGATATCTCCACGATTGTGGACAGAAAAGGCGTGGCGATCCGTGCTGGTCATCATTGCGCACAGCCTTTGATGGACTTTATGGAGCTGCCAGCAACCGCACGCGCCAGTTTTGGGGTGTATTCCACCCGTGCTGATGTTGATGCATTGGTTGATGCGCTGGGCACCGTGCGAAAGATTTTTGGGTAACAGGTGATGACAAATAAGGATGATGGGCTAAGCCTGCAGGATTTTATGCCGCATCAGGCTGTTGCTACCAACGATGGCGGCTATCGCGCCACCGCAGGTGGTGCCAAGGACGGGCTGGGGCAAGTAAGCCTTGATAAGGTGGAAGCAGCATTGAAAACCGTGCATGATCCCGAAATCCCTGTTAACATTTTTGATCTGGGGTTGATCTATGAGATAAACCGCTTTGAAAATGGGAATATCCATATCACAATGTCACTAACGGCGCCCGGATGCCCTGTTGCTGGCGAAATGCCGGGCCAAGTGGCCGAAGCTGTCGCTAAACTGGACGATGCCGGGCAGGTGGATGTGGATTTGGTCTGGGATCCAGCATGGACCAAGGACCGCATGAGCGAAGATGCCAAATTGGCACTTGATATGATATGGTAGTGTTATCTTAGGATAAGACGCAAGCGAAAGAGGCAAGACATGTTTGACCCGACAAAACCATTGTTAACGCTGTCTGACAAAGCAGCAGAACATGTGCGCAGCCTTGTTGATAATGGCGGCGATGGTGTGATTGGTATCCGTGTAGGAATCAAGACTGCCGGATGTTCAGGCATGAAATATCAGGTTGATTACGCCTATGACAAAAAACCTTTTGAAGATGCGATCCAAGAAAAAGGCGTGACGGTGCTGGTTGATCCAGCGGCGGTGATGTTTATCATCGGGTCTGAAATGGATTGGTCCGAAGATAAGTTTTCAGCGGGCTTTGTCTTTAATAACCCTAACGAGGTTGCACGCTGCGGATGTGGTGAAAGCTTCTCTGTCGCTTAATTATTGGGCCTTATGGGCCTAATGTGCCGTGTTATCACGCACTTACTTGAAAGATTTTTATGAAACCTGTTCCTGCCATTGAAGAAAATGCCGCCGAACAACAACGTGTGCGCATTGGGATTGGCACAGCCTTGCGTGAATTGGTGCGCCATGTTGCCCCAAAAGGTGACCATAATGTAACCAGCCGCATTATCATTGCCTTTGTCTTTATTGCGTTGGCGCGGGCGGCGACGTTATACGTCCCCATCCTTTATGGTAAAGTCGTGGACCATGTGGCCGGCACTGACGCCGTGACCGCAGCAGAATTGTTTGATCTATCGGTGATGTGGTGGCTGCTGGGCGGGTATGCATTGGCACGGATTAGCCAGCAAGTCTTTGATGAAGGTAGTGAATTTGTATTTGCCCGTGTGGCGCAACGTGCGGTGCATGGTGCGGCCTTAACGACCTTTAAGCATTTGCATA
This sequence comes from Puniceispirillales bacterium (SeqCode), assembly GCA_965660595.1. Lineage (GTDB taxonomy): Bacteria > Pseudomonadota > Alphaproteobacteria > Puniceispirillales > UBA1172 > JAGWAQ01. The sequence continues at coordinate 23,445 of CBFIAO010000016.1, forward strand.
AGTTAAGCCTGAAATTCCACCTTGATCGCCAAACAGGCGGCATGACCCGCGCGATTGAACGTGGCGCCAAGGGGATGGAATTCTTACTGACATTCGCGCTGCTTGAAGTATCCCCACTATTGATCGAGCTGGTGCTGGTCTCTGCTATTATGTGGGGGCTGTTCGGGTTTGAATATGCGCTGATCACCTTCACCACAGTGATGATTTATGCGGCCTTTACCCTGACGGTGACGGAATGGCGGATTAAGTTTAGAAAGCGGATGAACGCTGCTGATGAAGGTGCTGCAACGCGTGCTGTTGATTCACTTTTGAATTACGAAACTGTCAAATATTTCAATGCTGAAGGGCATGAAGCTAATAATTACTCTAAAGCATTATCAGCCTATGAAAACGCCGCGGTGCAGTCACGTACCTCACTTTCTGTTGTTAATATCGGGCAGGGGCTTATCATCTCAACCGGGCTGGCGCTGGTGATGGGGCTGGCCGGGCAAGATATCCATGCAGGCAAGTTCAGTATTGGCAGTTTTGTGGTGGTAAATACCTATTTGATCCAGCTTTATTTGCCGCTTAACTTCCTTGGGTATATTTATCGTGAGATCAGGCAGTCGCTGACCGATATGGAACGTATGTTCTCACTGCTGAGAGAAGAAGCGGATATTAACGATATACCATCCGCACCAGCCATTAAGATGACAGGCGGGGCGATCAATTTTGAGAACGTGATGTTTTCTTATGGCCCACGGCAAGTGCTGACGGGATTAACGCTGGATATTGACGCTGGTAAACGTGTTGCCATTGTTGGGCCAAGCGGTGCAGGTAAGTCCACCATTGCGCGGTTATTGTTCAGGTTCTATGACCCTGATGATGGACAGATTACCATGGATGGGCAACCGATCCATATGGTCCAGCAATCAAGCCTGAGGGTAGAGATCGCGGTGGTGCCGCAGGATACGGTGCTGTTCAATTCCACGATTGGAGAAAATATCGCCTATGGTAAGCCTGGTGCAAGCCTTGCAGAAATTAGAGCTGCGGCCAAGCTGGCGGCATTGGACGATTTTATTGCGCAACTGGCAGACGGCTATGACACTAAGGTTGGTGAACGTGGGCTGAAGCTATCTGGCGGCGAAAAGCAGCGGGTGGCCATTGCACGCGCCATCATCAAAGACCCATCCATCTTTATCTTCGATGAAGCAACATCAGCATTGGATAGCCGCACCGAAAAAGACATTCAGCAATCGCTGGAACATATTTCAGAAGGTCGGACAACGGTGGTGATCGCGCACCGTTTATCAACCGTGGTCAATAGTGATGAGATTGTTGTCTTGAATAAAGGGCAGGTGGAAGAACGCGGCACCCATCAGGAGTTGCTTGCAAAAAAAGCCATGTATTATACCATGTGGATGCGTCAAGCATCGGGACAGGATGAAGAGCGACCACGTTCCGAGCCATCAGTATAGACGCAAGACGCGATTTATAAACATATGGTGCATTATGCCCGCAACATCACCCCCTGATAATACCGACCAACGCAAGGATATTAATGACGTGCTGGACTGGCTGGAGCGCCACGCCATCACCGAAGTGGAATGCCTTGTCAGTGATATGGCGGGTATCCCCCGCGGTAAGATCGTGCCGGTCAATAAATTTAGAGCTGCGATTGCAGAGCAGAATCTGCGCTTGCCTGAATATGTCTTTGGGCAGATGGTAACCGGCGATTACATTGATAGCGAGGTGTTGCGCGAAACCAATTCAGATATCATCTTGCAGCCAGATATTACCGGTATGCGGTTGGTGCCTTGGTATAAAGAGCCAACTGCGCAAGTTATCCATGATGCAACATATCATAATGGTGATGTGGTGGATGTGGCGCCGCGGCAAGTGCTGAAAAATGTCCTGAAATGTTTTGATGAAATTGGGCTTAAGCCGATTATCGCGCCTGAGCTGGAGTTTTTCTTGGTGCGGCGAGAGGCTGCGGCCGAGACGCCATTATCACCACCTGTGGGGAAGTCTGGACGTGCAGAAATGGCCCCGCAAGCCTATGGCATTGATGCGGTGAATGAGTTCGACCCATTATTTGAAGATATCTATGATTACTGCGATGTGCAGAAACTGGACGTGGACACATTGAGCCATGAAGCCGGTGCCGCGCAGATGGAGATCAATTTTAACCATGGGGAGGTCTTGGACCTTGCTGATCAGACGTTTATTTTTAAGCGTACCGTGCGCCAAGCAGCCCTTGACCATGATGTCCACGCCACCTTTATGGCAAAGCCAATGCAAACACAGCCCGGCAGCGCCATGCATGTCCATGTGTCATTGCTGGACCAAGATGGCAATAACATCTTTAGTGATGATAATGGGCAGCCTACTGATAAGTTTAACCATGCTATTGGCGGGATGCAGCGGTATTTATCAGCCGCCATGCCATTGATGGCACCTTATGTAAATTCATACCGCCGGTTGCTGTCAGGTGAGGATTCGCCCACCAACCTTGCATGGGGGGTGGATAACCGCACGGTAGGATTGCGGGTGCCGCGGTCTAGCCCTGACCACCGCAGGATCGAAAACCGTATCCCCGGGGCAGATGCTAACCCTTATCTGGCGATTGCGGCGACCTTGGCTTCGGTTTATCTGGGGCTGACCGGAGAGGTGAAAGCCCGACGTGAGCAAACAAAGTCAGCCGAAGATCTGACAACTATTCCGCGCAATTTGGATGTAGCGCTGGATAAACTTGAAAAAGAGACTGCCTTGCATGACGTGTTGGGGGAAGAATTTGTCCGCGTGTTTATCGAGATTAAACGTGCCGAAGGTGAAGCCTATCTGCAGGTGATCAGCCCGTGGGAACGGGAATATTTACTACTTAACGTCTAGCATACGGATTTTCATTATGACGATTAAATGGATTAAGGTCGATGGCGGCCAAGATGGCCCTATTGATGTAAGGTATGGTGTGCATCATCCTAAATTAAAAGGAAAAAAAGGTGTTAGAGGACGTGTGATTATCCTGCCCGGATTGACCGAATTTATTGAAAAGCACCAAGACCAGACTGATGGCTTTTCCACATTAGGTTTCGAGACTGTTTGCATCGATTGGCCTGGGCAAGGGTTAAGCACAAGGCTGGCCGGTGGGTATCCACACGCGATCCAAATTTCAGACTATCAGGTGTATTTAGACGCTATTACGGCAGTGATGACCGCAGAAGGCATCATGGATGATGCTGAGACGCCATTATTTATCTTTGGTCATTCCATGGGCGGTCATTTGGCCCTGCGGCTGGCACGGGTTTTGCAGGATGGAGCTGCGATCAATTTAAGAGGGGTGATGTTATCCGCCCCGATGATCATGATCCCGGTGGCCTTACGACGGTTGAGCCTGAATATTCTGGAGGGCTTATGCAAGATGGGGCTGGCCCGAAAGCCAGTGCCCGGCCAGCAAGGGTTTTCCAGAAGTGGCGGCGGCTTTAATCCCCTTAATGTGCTGACACGTGACCCTGATGGGTATGCGGTGCAACATAAGCTGTTTGAGCAAAATCCTAAACTGAGGTCACGTGGGCCAACATTTGGATGGGTGAAGGCGACGCTTGCGTCATGCATTGCCACCACCACCAATCCGCAATGGATGGCAGGGATGAAGCTGCCTGTGCAGGCGCATCTGGCCGGTAATGAGCTGGTGACGCACCGTTTTGCGTCAGCCCCTAATCTGGCGCATATCGCTGGTGCAG
>CBFIAO010000017.1:0-25818 GCA_965660595.1 Puniceispirillales bacterium (SeqCode)
GATGTCGGCTCATCACATCCTGGGGCTGGAGCAGGTCCCAAGGGTTCGGCTGTTCGCCGATTAAAGTGGTACGTGAGCTGGGTTTAGAACGTCGTGAGACAGTTCGGTCCCTATCTGCCGTGGGTGTTCGAATCTTGAGAGGAGCTGTCCCTAGTACGAGAGGACCGGGATGGACATACCTCTAGTGTACCGGTTGTTGCGCCAGCAGCACCGCCGGGTAGCCAAGTATGGACGGGATAACCGCTGAAAGCATCTAAGCGGGAAGCCCCCCTCAAAACCAGGATTCGCTTGAGAACCGTGGAAGACCACCACGTTGATAGGCCAGATGTGAAAGTGCAGTAATGCATGAAGCTAACTGGTACTAATTGTTCGATTGGCTTGATCGGCCGTACGCAAAGGCGGATCTCGAAACACTCATAACTGATACTTTGTTTCGTATCCTGGTTATATTAAAATGTTCCCCAATTTATTGGGTGTGAACATGGATGTCTTTCTTTCAGTTTCATGTGTCTGGATGACTTGGTGGTAATAGCGACAGTGCTCCACCCGATCCCATCCCGAACTCGTCCGTGAAAGCTGTTAGCGCCGATGGTACTGCATCTTAAGGTGTGGGAGAGTAGGTCGCTGCCAGGTCTTCCAGCCACATGAAACTGATCCTGTTAAAATCCCCTATCCGAGCTTTGTTGAGCGGATAGGGATTTTTTTTGAGAATACATGTATTCTCAATATTATTGGCGCGGGGTGGAGCAGCCCGGTAGCTCGTCAGGCTCATAACCTGAAGGTCGTAGGTTCAAATCCTACCCCCGCAACCAATAACCCCAATTACACAAACCGTCTGTTTCGAGGCGGTTATTTTATGGGAAAGTTTTCGCCCTCACCTCATTAGGGAAAGGCGAGTGCACACAATGTAATAATAAGGGTGTATCAGTTCTTCGACATTTAAAGCACAAACGCCAAAAAGGTGGCGCATTGATATTCAATTCAATATGTAAACCGCGTCAGCTTTTTGCCGTAATTGATTTGTTAGGATCAAAGAACGGTTTTTCTACAATCGTTGCACTGCGCGTATCATCACCAATCTTGATGGTAACCGGCGTGCCAATATCAGCATGGGCAACCACAACCATCCCAAGCGCGATATTTTGATCAAGCCGCGGTGAATGAATTGCAGAAGTAACCATGCCAACATGCGCACCATCAACAAGCACAGGCCATTTTTCATCATTAGAACCAACTAAAGCTGGGCCATCAATCACGATACCTACCTGACGCTGGCTGACGCCTTCAGCCTTAATACGCTTGAGCGCAGCTTTGCTGACGAAATCGGCGTCCATATCAAGATCAACAAGACGATCCATACCAATTTCGTAGGGATTATTGTCAAGGTTAACATCAGCCTGGTAAGACAGCATACCGCCTTCAATGCGTCGAATGCTTGAAGTATGGCCAGGATAAAGCCCCATCGGGCCGCCGACATTCATCAACATATCCCAAAGCTCATCACCCTTACTGCCATCAGTAAGGAAAATCTCATACCCAAGTTCGCTAGACCAGCCGGTGCGCGAAATGACCAACGTCGTGCCGTTCCAGTCATATTCCATGAAACGGTAATATTTAAGATCAGCAGGCGCATCACCAAACGCGGCACGCAGGATATCACGTGATTTAGGGCCCTGCAGCTGAAGTGGGGAGACGTCAGGCTCAGTAATAGTAACATCCATGTTCATGCCTGCGGCAAGCCCTTTGGCCCAAAGAATGACATCACTATCCGCAATCGAAAGCCAAAACTTATTATCGGAAAGCTTCAATAAGATAGGGTCGTTGATAATACCGCCATCTTGGTCGGTAATCAGGACATATTTACACTGACCAATGGCGCAAGTAGATAGGTCACGGCAACACAAATATTGTGTGAATTTAGCCGCATCAGGACCTGTAATCTCAACTTGGCGCTCAACGGCAACGTCACAAAGGATAGCATCATTGATCAAGTTCCAAAAATTTTGAACAGGATCACCAAAGTCACGTGGAATATACATATGATTATAAACGGAAAACCCTTTAGCACCCCATCGCAGCGCAGCATTCGAAAAAGGTGATTTTCTAACTTGGGTGCCAAAACTATATGATTGAAATTGTGCTGGATTATTAGGGCTATGTGTCATGCTGCGCTCATTTTCGATAACGGTTCAAGAGAAGGACCAAAAAATATTATATTTAAATACGTAACATCAAAAATAAGGTGAAAGACACTTATTTCGAGTAGATGCAAAACATTAATTAAGTCCAAACTGAATGTATTAGCGTTAATACATGTTAATATGTCTAAATATATGAAAAAAATTGTTATGGTTCTTATCGGCAGTTTTTATAACGCCGCAATCAGTTGATATTACGTTTGTTAATTTAGGCTTGGCTACACTGCTGATTAAGCAAATGCTGCTGGTTACAGAGGCACAAATCATGGGCTTATCGAAGAGGAATGGCGTTTAATGGAGCCGCAGTAAGCAAAGCTTAATAAGAAACACTTCATCTTCTAAACTCATTATGTATAATAACTATTATTAATTATCTCTATTGATATCTTTTTTGGAGTTGTTAAATGCAATATCACCGTGATGGATTTCGCGCAGGCAATCCTGCGATCAAGCCAGCTGCAAATCTTGGGCATGAAGCACGTTATCAAGGTGACCAAATCCCGAAGGAAGTGGATGTACTCATTGTTGGTAGCGGGCCAGCGGGATTGACCTTAGCTGCGCAATTGGCGCAATGCCCTGATATCACATCTGTTCTTATTGAAAAGAAATCAGGCCCTATGGAAAAGGGTCAGGCGGATGGCGTGTCGTGCCGATCAATGGAGATGTTCCAAGCTTTTGGTTTTGCGCATCAGGTGATGCATGAAGCATACTGGGTTAACGAAACAACCTTTTGGCGCCCAGACCCAAAAGATGAAACACGTATTATCCGTGCAGGGCGGGTTCAGGATGTTGAAGACGGCTTGTCGGAAATGCCGCATGTTATCCTGAATCAAGCTCGTGTCCATGATATGTACCTCAACACCATGGATCAGGCCCCCACAAGGATGCAACCTTACTATAATTGTGCGGTCAAAGAGCTCACTGCAACAGCAGATCATGTTGATGTTACGATCACCCGCACTGACGACGATCAGGCACCAGAAGACATCCCCATCCGTGCCCGTTATGTGGTCGGATGTGATGGTGGGCGTTCCACGGTGCGCAGTGCGATGGACCTATCACTCGAAGGCGATTCCGCAAATAAAGCTTGGGGCGTCATGGATGTGTTGGCGGTTACTGATTTTCCTGACATACGCCAAAAAACGCTTATTCAATCAAGTGAACATGGCACGGTATTAATTATCCCGCGTGAAGGTGGGTACTTGGTGCGTCTATATGTGGAAATGGAAAGCCTTAACGAAGGTGAACGTATTCGCCAAAAAAACATTACGGCTGACGACTTGATATTAGCCGCGCAAAAAATTTTCGCACCATATGACTTGTCGGTCAAAGAGTTGGTGTGGTGGTCGGTATATGAAATTGGCCAGCGTCTGACAACACGGTTTGACAACATTGACCGATCAGATGCACCTGACGGACACCCGCGTGTGTTTATTGCGGGTGATGCCTGCCATACCCACAGTCCCAAAGCTGGTCAGGGGATGAACGTATCAATGGGCGATACCTTTAACCTTGGTTGGAAATTAATCCATGTCCTGCGTGGTCAATCTGCACCTGATTTGTTGCGCTCATATTCTGATGAACGCCATGATGTTGCTAAGACATTAATCGAATTTGACCAAGAATGGGCGCGCATCATCTCTGAACGGTCACGCGACGAACATGCGGTGCCAAATTTCCAAAAGTATTTCATTGAACATGGCCGGTATACGGCAGGTGTATCAGTGCGTTATAAACCGTCAGACATTACCGGCACAGATGACCATCAACACTTGGCCAATGGCTTTGATATCGGTATGCGTTTTCACTCCGCACCTGTTATCAGATTGGCAGATGCGAAACCCATGTCACTAGGTCATGTCATCTCTATTGATGCAGCTTGGCGGATATTTGCCTTTGCTGACGCAAGTGGCAATGACTTAGCTGACAGTAAATTTGCCGCATTATGTGCCTACTTATCTGATGACCCTATGTCCCCACTAAACCGGTATCATCATGACGATAAAACTGGTCATGACTTGATTGACGTAAGGGCAGTGTTACAAGATGGTTTCCGTGATGTTAATATCAGTGACCTACCAGCATTGTTGCGCCCTAAAGCAGGTACGTTGGGCCTGGTGGATTACGAAAAAGTGTTTTGCCCAGACATCAACGCAAACCAAGATATTTTTGACCTTCGCGATGTATCACGCAAAGATGGTGCGCTGGTGCTGGTGCGTCCAGACCAATATGTCGCTCATGTATTGCCGTTAGATGCGTATGCAGCATTAACATCTTTCTTTGATAACATTTTCATCCCAAAGTAAGGCGGCTGAAAGAATCACACTTTTTACTGATATTTTTTTTAAAGCGGAAACTCATCTTTCCACCTTATATAACGCTAATAATTTAGATTAATATCTAGCAAGATAGGCAGTAAAAAACCATAACGCATTGTAATTATTGAAAATAACAAAAATTAAATTCTATTTTTATGGCTGATAAGGTGATGACATCATATATTTGTTATAAAATATAATGAATTTAGACTTGTCGAAATACATCATCTAGTCATAGGGTATATATAGAACGAATTCCGAAAGAAGAATTCTCTTTATAAATTCAGGTCTATGGGAGGTATTCATTATGACCATCAAAAACACAATCGCAAAACTACTTGGAAGTGCTGCTGTTGTTGCATTTACAACATCAACCGCAATGGCTGCTGATGTAACGTTAAAGATGCATCAATTCCTTCCACCACAAGCTAATGTGCCTAAATTAGTATTAGATGTTTGGGCTGATAATGTTGAAAAGGATTCAGGTGGATCCATTAAAATTGATCGTTTTCCATCAATGCAGCTTGGGGGCAAGCCGCCTGAACTGATGGACCAAGCTGTCAATGGTGTGGTTGATATTGTTTGGACCGTTGTGGGTTATACCCCAGGCCGCTTCCCATCAACCGAAGTATTTGAAATGCCTTTCATGATGAAAGATGCACGTTCACTGTCATGCGCATATTGGAAAATGTTTGATAAGCACATGAAAGACACCGAATTTAAAGATGTCCATATTCTTGGGACATGGGTGCATGGCCCAGGCAACATTCACACCAAAGATCCAGTTGAAGATATTTCTGATCTTAATGGGATGAAAATCCGTGGTGGTTCACGGACAGTTAACAAATTGCTTGAACTAGTGGGCGCAACCCCAGTAGGCATGCCAGTGCCAGCAGTGTCAGAAGGCCTGTCAAAAGGCGTGATCGATGGCACAACCATTCCGTGGGAAGTGACAACAGCACTTAAGGTGCCTGAGCTGGTTGAAAACCACACAGAATTTGATGGCGTGGCGCTCTACACATTGACCTTTGTTCTTGCCATGAACAAAGACAAGTATGAAAGCCTTACCCCTGCACAGCAGGCAGCCATTGATAAGAATTCTGGACTTGAATTCTCAATCTTTGCTGGTGGCACACAGGCAGATGCTGATGGACCATCACGCCAAATTGCGGTTGATAACGGCAATAACATTATCACGGTCTCAGGCGGTGATATTGCGAAATGGCAAAATGCTGTTCAGCCTATTTATGACAGCTGGGTTGCTGACATGAACTCAAAAGGTATTGATGGCCAGGCGCTGATCGATGAAGCTCGCACAACACAAGATAACTGTGCGGCGATGATCAACGGCTAATGATTAAATAGCAGACCGCTGCTTCTGCGGCGGTCTGTTGTTCATTTAAATACAGCTTCATCTTCATGTTAAATTTTATTCAAAAACTGTCACGGCTAATGGCTTACCTAGGTGGGTCAATGCTCGTTGTGATTATTGTTATGACCTGCATTTCAATTGTTGGGCGGTCCTTGAATGGAATTTTACATACAGATGCAGTGCAACTTGCGGTGCCAGCCGTGGCAAATTGGTTGCTGGATATTGGCATAGGCCCGCTTAATGGCGATTATGAGTTATTGGAAGCAGGCATGGCCTTCTCAATATTTGCCTTCTTGCCGCTATGTCAGTTTCACGCCGCACATGCATCGGTTGATGTGTTCACGTCTATGATCTCAACAAAAATCAGTAATTTCATGGTGTGGATTTCTGAGATTCTCTTTGCCGTCGTGTTAATGGTGATCGCATGGCAGCTCACCAATGGTATGCTGGACAAATTCCGTTCTGGCGAAACAACTTTTTTATTACAGTTCCCGCAATGGTGGGCATATAGCCTTTCCTTAATGGGTGCCTATGTTGCGGCCTTCGTGGCGGTCCTGGTGTCGTATTATCGCAGCCGTGAGTTTTTCTTAAAAGAACGTATCTTTGCCAATATTGAAGAGGCATAACCATGTCAGCTATTGAAATTGGTGTTTGGTCTTTTCCGTTCTTGCTCTTGTTAATATTTTTGCGGGTGCCTATCGGTCTGTCCATGTTTCTAACAGGCCTTGGCGGGATGGCGCTGGTGACGGGTGATATGGCGATTGCTTTTGGTCGTCTTCGGCATGAAACCTATTCCACCTTTTCCAACTATTCGCTGTCGATTGTGCCGATGTTTTTGTTGATGGGGTATTTTGCCACGCTAGGCGGGATGAGCGCATCACTCTTTAAAGCTGCTGAAAGCTGGCTTGGTCATCGTAAAGGTGGGGTTGCCATGGCGGCCGTTGGTGCATGTGCAGGCTTTGGTGCGATATGTGGCTCGTCCCTCGCAACTGCCGCTACCATGAGCCGCGTCGCCATGCCAGAAATGAAGCGCTATGGCTATGAAGGCGGCTTTACAACGGCAACCTTGGCGGCTGGCGGCACGCTTGGTATTTTGATCCCGCCTTCTGTGGTGTTGGTGATATATGCCATCCTTACCGAACAAAATATTGCTAAACTCTTTCTAGCAGCGTTTATCCCCGGCATCCTTGCTGCACTTGGCTATATGCTGGTTATTTCCATTTATGTCCGGCTCAATCCCAAGTCAGCTGGCTTGCGCGAACGTCAACCTTATATGGAACGCTTTCAGGCGATGTTCCGTGTGTGGCCGGTGCTCGTTGTCTTTTTAACGGTGGTAGGCGGTATTTATCTAGGCTGGTTTACACCAACTGAAGGTGCGGCAGTCGGCGCCTTGGGCACAGGTGTAATTGCATGGAAAAACGGTGGGCTTACCCGGATCACCATGGCCGAAAGTTTCTATACTACGGCTCGGTCAACGGCGATGATCTTTTTTATTGTGCTGGGTGCGGCTTTCTACAATGGCTTTCTTGCATTAACACAAGTGCCACAAGAAATCGCTCTTTGGGTGGGCAGCCAAGGCTTTAGCCCATATCTCGTATTGATCTTAATCTTATGCTTTTATCTCATCCTCGGGTGTTTTATGGACAGCTTGTCCATGATCTTGCTGACCATCCCCATTTTCTGGCCCATCATGTTGGAATTGGATTTCAACTTCGTCACCATGGCCGAACTTCACGCCTATAAAGCAGAAGAAGCGCTGGCGAAGGGGATTGCGCTTGCGCCTGAGATGTTAGCGAGTATTGAGCAAAGCCTTGCCGAAGGTATGCAATTAACGCGGGAACAGATCAAGGCGCTTGAATTGCGCGGCACCAGCAAAGGCGCGCTTAATCGTCTGAACACTGAACAGGTTGCGATTTGGTTCGGTATTCTTGTGTTGATTGTTGTGGAAGTAGGCTTAATCACGCCGCCAGTAGGGATGAACCTTTTCATCATTAATGCGATGGATAAAGACACCCCCATGATCGAAACCTACAAAGCTGTTTTATACTTTGTGGCGTCCGACATTGCGCGTGTCGTGCTGTTGCTCGCCTTCCCTATTATTACGCTGGTCCTGATACCATGGTGATGATGCCCCTATAACCTCTTGGTTAATAAAAGGAACGATAATTATGGACATTGATGGAAAAGTTGCCGTGGTTACAGGCGGTGCCAATGGCTTGGGGGAAGCCACCGCCAGGTACCTTGCCAGTAAAGGCGCTGATGTGGTGATCCTTGATTTTGATGCTGATCGTGCCGCTCAGGTGGCGGCGGATATCAGTGGCCATTCCCAACATTGTGACGTTTCTGATCCTGAATCCGCCGCTGCTGGTGTGACCACCGCACTTGCACGATTTGGTGAAGCCCCGCGCATCATTGTGAATTGTGCAGGGATCGGACTTGCCGCAAGAATTGTTGGCCGTGAAGGTAAGACATCAATCCCGCTGTTCCGTAAAGTTATCGATGTGAATTTAATGGGGACCTATCATGTCATGACATATGCCGCGCAAGCGCTGATGGACGCACCTGCGCTTGAAAATGGTGAACGTGGAGTGATCATTAATACATCATCTGCAGCCTATGAAGACGGCCAGCTTGGCCAGTCTGCTTATGCAGCATCCAAAGGTGCTATTGCCTCAATGTCGTTACCAGCAGCGCGTGAGTTTTCTAAAATGGGAATACGGGTAATGGCGATTGCGCCAGGGTTATTCAACACCCCCATGATGGAAAGTCTTCCTGAAGAAACGGTATCAGAGATTATCAAAACCATCCCATTCCCAGACCGATTAGGCCAGCCCGCGGAGTTTGCGCAATTGGTGGGATCAATCATTGAAAACCCTTATTTGAACGGAAACGTGATCCGCCTTGATGGGGCAACACGTCTGCCCCCACGGTAATTAGGAAGGTCAAACAAATGGCATTGATTGACATTGAAATTAATGACGTGATCGCAACCGTGACGATGAACCGTCCGGAAAAACGTAATGCGGTCTCTGATAAATTTATCGCTGAATTGGATGCTGCCTTCACTGGTCTTCCTAGCCATGTTCGTGTCGTTATCCTTAACGGTGCAGGTGACCATTATTGCGCAGGGCTTGACCTTGCCGAACATGTGGAAAGATCGGCCGAAGACGGGATTTACCATTCACGTCATTGGCATACGATCCTTGACCGTATTCAGTTTGGTGGCCGCCCTGTCATCAGTGCTATGCAAGGTGCTGTGATTGGCGGTGGGTTGGAAATCGCTACCGCTACCCATGTCCGTATTGCAGAACCATCCACCATCTTTCAATTGCCAGAAGGCAGGCGCGGCATTTTTGTTGGTGGCGGCGCTACGGTCAGGGTGGGGCGAATTTTAGGCGCAGATCGCATGACGGAAATGATGTTGACTGGCCGTAAATACAACGCTGATGAAGGTGTGCAACTTGGCTTGGCCCATTACAGTGTCGCGGCTGGCGAAGGTATGAAATTAGCCATGGAGCTCGCCACTAAAATCGCCAGCAATGCGCCGTTATCAAATTATTTGATGATACAGGCACTGGCACGCATCGAAGATATGTCCAAGGCGGATGGCTTGTTTACAGAAAGTCTTGCCGCCGCACTTAGCCAGACAACGCCAGATGCTGAGGAGGGCTTAAAAGCCTTTTTAGAAAAAAGAGCACCATCATTTAGATAGTTTCGGAATGTAGATTTATGACCGCCAAAGATAAAACGCTAAGACAGATAATGAATTATCAATTACGGCGTTCATCCGTTCAAGCAATGATGTTGGTGCAGCAGGCACTTGCAGAAATTGACTTAAGGCGCGTCACTTATGCGGCACTTTCTGTCGTCGTGGATAATCCGGGTATTCGCCAAGGTCATCTCGCAGATGTACTGGGCATTGATCGTCCAAATATTGTGAAAATCATTGATAAGCTCGAAGAAGCAGGCTTCCTTAATCGTGAACATAACGCCAAGGATCGGCGTGTTTATGAATTAAGGGCGACTGCGCTAGGCCAGCAACATGCTGAAAACGGTGCTGAATTACTGGTCAAAATTGATGCCATTTTGTTGGATGGTGTGTCTGATAGTGACCTCAATATGCTGAATAAAACTCTTACCACTATTGAAAATAATGCCAGAGAAAGTTTGAAAGATGGCACAAAATTACCTTAAACACGATGTTGATATTAGCACACGCCCTGATGAGGTAAAAATCATTACCTCTAACCTTACGCTTGGTGATGTCGTAAATGATACTAATCAATGGTTAAACAGATGGGCTACTGAAACACCTGACCGTATCTTTTTGGCAGAACGTGATGGCGATGGTTGGCGCAGCATCACCTATGCTGATATGTGGGTTAAAACATGTGCCGCCGCCCAAGGGCTGTTGGATCTAGGTATTGGCCATGGTGATATGATTGTTGTGCTTAGTGGCCCGTCCATTGATCATGGTATTCTAATGCAGGCATGTCAGATGATTGGTGCCGTTATTGTGCCGCTGGCAGAACAATACGCATTGATCCCTAGCGCTCATGAACGCTTGACCTATTGTGCGGCGAAAGTAGATGCCGCCATGGTTTATGCGCATGATGGTGCAGCATTTGCGGATGCGATGGCATTGCCTGTATTTGATAATGCAATCAAATTAGCATCGTTAAGCCATGGTCAAGAGGTGCGGTCTTTTGCTGATCTTCTTTCAGCTTCACCAGGCCCTAAACTTGATCGTGCATATGCCGCTATTGATCATGATACGGTGGCAAAAATTCTGTTCACATCAGGGTCAACATCAAACCCGAAAGGGGTGCCAAATACTCAGCGTATGTTATGCGTTAACCAAGCTCAGTATTTAGCAACTCTGCCAATTTTAGGCAGTCGCCATCATGTCATCTTGGATTGGTTGCCATGGAATCATACCTTTGCTGGTAACTCAAATTTTAACATTGCACTGTCAAATGGAATGACCTTGTATTTAGATGATGGGAAGCCAATCCCAGGACGATTTGAACGCACAATAGAGAACGCACGCCAAGTGCCCATCACCCTAAGTTTTGATGTTCCGGTGGCGCATGCCATGATGGTGGCCGCCATGAAAGATGATGCTGAATTGCGGCGACAATATTTTTCATCTTTGGACATCTTTTTTTATGCTGGCGCGTCACTGCCCGCAGATGTCTGGAATGCGGTTGAAGAAATGGCCATAGCAGAACGTGGTGAAATCCCACTGATGATGTCATCATGGGGGATGACAGAAACTGCTCCTGCAACGATCATCATGCATGAAAAAGGTGGACGGTCTGGCAACATTGGCGTTCCTGTTCCAGAAGCTGAGATTAAACTTATTCCGGTCGATGACAACCGATATGAATTGCGGTGTAAGGGGCCTAATATCTTCAAGGGTTATTTTGCCGATGAAGAAAAAACAGCCGCAAGTTTTGATGATGAAGATTTTATGATCACGGGTGATGCGGTTGGGTTGATTGACCCTAATGACATGGCGCGCGGGCTGTTCTTTGATGGCCGTATTACCGAAGACTTTAAATTGGTCACGGGCACATGGGTGCAAGCTTCCATGATGCGGCTGGACCTGCTGCCAACATTAAAAGGCATGGCGCAAGATATTGTTATTTGCGGTGAGGGTCGTGATCAAATTGGGCTATTGATGTTTGTTGCCCCGCAACGCGGCCTTAATGGTGAGGGGGCCGTAACTGATCCTGCACTGATGCAAGAAATTGAAGATGTGCTGACGTTACTTGCAGCGACAAGTATTGGGTCATCCAAAACAATAGCCCGGGCATTGGTGATGGCTGAACCACCAAGCGTTGGCGATGGCGAAGTGACGGCTAAAGGTAGCTTAAATATCAATACGATCTTGAAACGTCGGCATGATTTATTAACCCGATTATATGATGATGATGACCCTGCGGTGATCATGCCAAAATGATGATAACTATGCACAGAATATGACACAAAATTATAAGTTAACGTTGATGGAATAATGATCTGGGGAGGTCAATTATGAATGAAAATGCAGCACAATGGTTTGTTGACCGTCATATTGAAGAAGGCCGTGGTGAAAAGGTTGCATTTCGTGAAACATGGGGTGATGCCCGCAGTTTAACCTATGCGTCGCTGGCTGATCTTTCTGCCAAAGCCGCAGGCGCTTTTACCAACGCACAAATTCACCGTGAAGAACGGGCTGCCTTGTTCGTGCTAGATCAACTAGAATTCCCTGTAATTTTTTGGGGCGCATTAAAATCTGGTGTCCAACCTGTTGCCATCAATACATTATTATCAACGGATGTGTACCAAGCTATTCTTGAAGATAGCCGTGCCTCGATTGCGTTTATATCAGCCCCATTAATTGATGTGGTCATGCCGGCCGTTGCGGCATCACCCTTTATCCGAACAGTCGTGGTCTTGGATGCACCTGCAATAGGCGGCGCCATCACATGGGATGACTTTATGGCAGGGGCAACCCCTCAAGATAGTGTGGCCTGCAAAGGTGATGAAGTGGCGTTCTGGCTCTATTCATCTGGTTCAACTGGTACGCCTAAAGGTGTCCGTCATGTGCATTCTGCCATGCGGTACACGGCGGATCAATTTGGTGATGCGGTGCTAGGCATCAAGGAAAGTGACACGGTTTTCTCGGCGGCGAAACTCTTTTTTGCTTATGGTCTTGGTAATGGCATGACGTTCCCGTTATCGGCAGGGGCGACTGCACTCTTATATAATGGGCGTCCGACACCGGATTCGGTTACTGCGATCTTGGTCGACCATAACCCTGATATTTATTATGGCGTGCCGACATTATACGCCGCCTTGCTTCAGTCTTGGGAAGGTGCTGACACGCCAGCGATTACCCCGCGGGTGTGTGTTTCAGCAGGTGAAGCCCTGCCGGCTGATATTGGCCGCAAATGGAAAGACCTGATCGGCACAGATATTGTGGACGGCGTTGGCTCAACAGAAATGTTACATATCTTCTTATCAAACCGGCCTGGTGATATTGAATATGGCACTTCAGGCATTGCGGTGCCTGGTTATGACGTTCGCCTTGTGGATGAAGATGGCAATGAACTTGGCCCAAATATGGTGGGTGAATTGTTGGTGCGGGGGGACTCTGCTGCGGCTGATTATTGGAACCAACGTCAAAAATCACGAACAACCTTTGAAGGTGAATGGACACGTACAGGCGATAAATATGAAATGACTGATAATGGCCGTTTTGTGTATTGCGGCCGAACAGATGACATGTTCAAAGTATCTGGAATTTGGGTCAGCCCGTTTGAAATCGAACAGGCCATGGTAGCATTTCCTGCTGTGCTTGAAGCTGCAGTCGTCGCACATCAGGACAAAGATGGTCTTGAAAAACCCAAAGCCTTTGTTGTGCTCAAATCAGGCCAGAATGAAGGTGACCTTGAAGGCCTCAAGGATTTTATCAAAGAAAAAATTGGCAAATGGAAATACCCACGCTGGATTGAAGTGATTGACGAGCTGCCTAAAACAGCAACAGGTAAAATTCAACGTTTTAAACTCAGGCAGGATGCATGATCTTATCATGGGCCGAACATGATTATATATCCATAGGCGGAAAATCGTTGGAATACAGCTGCCTTGGCCCTGCGCCTAATGACGCGCCAACCATTGTGTTGTTGCATGAAGGCCTGGGATGCCTTGCCCTATGGCGCGATTTTCCTGCAACCTTAGCGGCAGCAACTGGCTATGGTGTGTTGGTTTATTCTCGGGCGGGGTATGGACAATCGGACCCCGCAGACTTGCCGCGTCCCCTTGATTATATGACACGTGAAGCCCAAGATGTCCTGCCGCATCTGCTCGACCAGCTGGGTGTTGTTAATACCGTGTTGGTTGGCCATAGTGACGGTGCATCCATCGCCGCGGTATATGCGGGCACGATGGATGATCCGCGTGTCAAAGGTGCCGTGCTTATGGCGCCGCATTTTTTTACTGAACCGATGGGCTTGAAAGAAATCGCGCTGGCGAAAACAGTGTTTGATACCCAAGACCTTGCCGCGAAATTGGCTAAATATCATCGTGACCCTGAAAATTGTTTCAGGGGGTGGAATGACAGCTGGCTTCACCCTGATTTTGAACAATGGGATATCACTGACGCGCTAGATCATATGCCGGTGCCAGTGTTGGCCATCCAAGGTGAAGATGACCAATATGGAACTGCCGCTCAGATTGATGTGATCACTGAACGCAGCCCGTCACCAGTCCAAACCTTAATGCTCGCCGCATGCCGCCACTCACCATTTTTGGACCAACCTGAACCTGTTACATCCGCCATTACAACATTTTGTCATGAGCTTTCATGGTCATGACGGCGGTGGGTGCTGATTGGCCATCTGCCTATATGGTGCCGGATCACGCCTATATCCCGGGACAGAATGCGCGCCATGCTGAAGATGCTTTTGATGGCATTAAGGCAACAGCTCAAGACGGCATGCAGCTTGAAGAACTGTTTCAGTCAGCAGCATGCGCCCATGGACTTGCCTATTTAGAGCATGGCTACTATTGGGAAGCACATGAAGTGCTAGAACAGCTCTGGATGGTGCTTTATGACGCGCCTCACCAGCGCCGTGTCGTCCAGGCACTTATCCAAATCGCCAATGGACTCTTGAAGTTGAAAATGAGGCAGCCAAAGGCCGCGTTGCGGTTGCATCAAATCGCATCAGATCTGTTGAACGCGCCACTCACCTCAGTTGCGGCAGATACAGACCCATCAGATACAGCCCCATCAGAATCAGTTTCAACAGAACCTGATATGGCCAACTCACCGCAAGCAGATAAGTTCACGGACCTCATCCCACATATAAATGACACGTGGTTACATCAATTATCACTTAATATTAAGCATTATAATGCAAAATTAACATAATATTTGCTCATAATTTCAAAAATAATTAATTTTTATGCTTTATTTTGCATAAAATTATTGAACGCCATGGGGTAATGCCCTAAATTCATACTCATACGAAATAAAAGGAGCCTTTCAATGAACAAGATCATTGATTTCCAGACAACCCCATCTGCTTATAAACATTGGCGCGTTGAATATGACGGGCCAGTTGCCAATCTTTTTATGGACGTGGATGAAGATGGCGGCCTTTTTGATGGCTATCAGCTCAAATTAAATTCTTATGACTTAGGCGTTGATATTGAACTGAATGACATCATCCAGCGCATGCGGTTTGAGCATCCTGAAGTCAAAGTGGTGGTTATGCGCTCCGGAAAAGATAACGTGTTTTGCGCTGGTGCCAATATCAGGATGTTAGGTGGGGCAGCCCATAGCCATAAAGTGAATTTTTGTAAATTTACCAATGAAACCCGCAATACCTATGAAGCAGCAGAAGAAGATTCCGGCCAAAAATACATCGCCGCGGTGCGGGGCGCTTGTGCAGGGGGTGGGTATGAACTTGCCTTGGCCTGTAACCATATCATGCTGACTGATGATAGCACCTCCGCGGTAGGATTGCCCGAAGTCCCATTATTGGCTGTTCTTCCGGGAACAGGCGGTCTTACGCGTGTCACTGATAAACGAAAAGTTCGCCGCGACTTGGCTGACATTTTTTGTTCGATCGAAGAAGGCGTAAAGGGCAAGCGTGCCAAGGAATGGCGTCTGGTGGATGAAGTTATCGCCAATTCTAAATTTGATGACACAGTCACCCAACGTGCCGCTGAATTCGCCGCTGCATCAACCAAGTCTGATGTTGCCGCAGGTATTACGTTGAACCCGCTAAACCGCAATATCCATGAAAATGGTGATGTTAATTATGATTTTGTCGAAGTTGCGTTAAACCGTGCTGAACGTAAAGCTACGATCACGATTAATGGGCCTAGTGAAGATGCACCTGCTGATATGGATGCATTTGCCGCCCAAGGTGATCAGGCTTATATGCTTAAACTGTGCCGTGAGCTGGAAGACGCCATCTTACATTTGCGCTTGAATGAAATTGATGCAGGGCTATGGGTTATTCGGACCCAAGGTGACCCAGTGTTGTTGCGTGCGCATGAAGCATGCCTTTATGCAAATAAAGACCACTGGTTGGCAAATGAAGTCATCCATTTCTGGAAGCGCACGTTAAAGCGCATTGATGTGACCTCACGTTCGCTTGCAGCATTTGTTGAACATGGTTCATGTTTCTCAGGTGTGTTGGCAGAATTGCTTTTTGCGGTAGACCGCAGCTACATGATGGAAGATGAATTTGAAGGTGATAATCGCCCCTTGGCAGGCATTACTTTAACAGATGCAAATTTCGGCATGTATCCAATGGGTAACGGGCTCTCTCGCCTTGAAACACGCTTTCTAGGAACGCCCGAACATCTAGACACACTCCATGACTTGAAAGACACCACGCTTGAAGCTGATGACGCTAATGAACAAGGCTTGGTGACATTCATTCTGGATGACATTGATTGGGACGATGAAATTCGCATCTTCCTAGAAGAACGTGCCAGCTTCAGCCCTGATGCAATGACAGGCATGGAAGCAAACCTTCGTTTTGCGGGGCCTGAAACCATGGAAACACGGATCTTTGGCCGATTGACCGCATGGCAAAACTGGATCTTCACACGGCCAAACGCGGTTGGTGAAGAAGGCGCCTTACAGCGTTACGGCACAGGAATTCGTGGTAATTTCAATATGGAACGCGTTTAAATTTGTTGAATAAAAACCAAGATAAGTCGCCATATGCGCGCATGATTTAGGAGAAAGAAATGCTTGATTTGATTAATGTCAGCTATGACACACAAATTCCAAACAATGTTGGTCTTTCTGAAGACCGCAAAGTTCTTAAGGCCTTGGAAAAATGGCATCCAGGTTATCTGGACTGGTGGAATCGTCTGATCCCACAAAATTTTCAAGACTCCATGGTCTATTTGCGTACGGCCGTATCAGTAGACCCAAAAGGCTGGGCAAAATTTGATTATGTCAAAATGCCTGAATACCGTTGGGGTGTGCTACTGGCACCGCAAGTCGAAGACCGCTTAATTCCATGTGGTGAACATAAAGGCGAAAAAGCATGGCAAGAAGTGCCTGGCGAATACCGCAATATGCTCAAGCGTCTGATTGTTATTCAAGGTGATACGGAACCAGGGTCAGTTGAACAACAGCGCTTCCTTGGGTTAACCGCACCGTCACTTTATGACATGCGCAACCTCTTTCAGGTTAATGTTGAAGAAGGGCGCCACCTCTGGGCGATGGTCTATCTTCTCCAGAAATATTTTGGCAAAGATGGCCGTGAAGAAGCAGATGATTTATTGGTCCGCTCTTCAGGGTCAGAAGAAACCCCGCGCATGCTGGGTGCATTCAACGAAGAAACGCCAGATTGGTTGTCGTTCTTCATGTTTACATATTTCACAGATCGTGACGGTAAAATGCAGCTTGAAAGCTTGGCGCAATCTGGCTTTGATCCGTTGTCACGGACTTGCCGCTTTATGTTGACCGAAGAAGCGCACCATATGTTTGTGGGTGAAACAGGTGTCAGCCGCACTATTCAGGCGACGCTTGATGCTATGGCGGCACATGGCATTACAGACCCATATGACATTAACCGTATTCGGTCTTATGGTGTTATTGACCTGCCAACTATCCAGAAAAAACTGAACCTGCATTACTCGCTATCGCTTGACCTGTTCGGTCAAGAGGTATCAACAAATGCGGCGAATGCTTATAATGCTGGTATTAAAGGTCGCTTCATGGAACATCGCATTGATGATGACCATCAACTGACAAGCGATACTTACAAAGTACGCAATATTGTAGATGGTAAAATTATCGAAGAAGACGTGCCAGCATTGACGGCCATTAATATGCGGTTACGTGATGATTATATTCGTGACGCAGCAGGCGGTGTGTCACGCTGGAATAAGCTTATTGAAAAAGCTGGTATTGGCTTCCAACTGAGCCTGCCACACGAAGCTTTCCATCGCCAGATCGGTGTCTTTGGTGCCATTAATGCAGATCCAGATGGCAATATCATCTCATCAGCAGAATGGTCAGCTCGCGAAGGTGAATGGCTGCCAACCAAACAAGATGGTGATTATATCCAATCTTTGATGGTGCCGTGCTATGAGCCAGGTAAATTCGCCAGCTGGATTGCCGCACCTAAAGTGGGTATCGACAATAAGCCAGGTGACTTTGAATACGTCAAACTACATATGGCGTAACATTTTATGAATTGGCAGGGCTTTAGTCCCTGCCAATTTGCATTATATTTAATCTTAATAAATTACCGCCCCTAAAGGGGAATAGCGTTAACATGCCCCTATCAGGAGCCCGTCATGAGTGTATTGGTCAAACAACATCTTATTGATCCAGAGATTTGCATCCGTTGTTACACATGTGAAATGACCTGCCCAATCCAAGCTATTGACCATGATGATAATAACGTCGTGGTGGATGCTTCAAAATGCAATTCATGCATGGATTGCATACCGGTCTGCCCAACTGGATCTATTGATGAATGGCGCGTGGTCAAAGACCCTTACTCTATGGATGATCAATTCAGCTGGACCGAATTACCAGAACAAGAAGACTTTGGTGATGTTGCCGTTGAAGCGAACGGGGATGAAAGCGATGCTACCGACCCGATCGCAGCGTTACTTGCCGAAGCGCACCAAGGCGTTGGCGGTAAACCAAAGGCACCACATTCTGCATCTGACCCGGCGATTAATCTTTATAACCTTGGCCATCCAATAGAAGCCGTCGTGCAAGGTAATTATCGCCTTACGGCTGACGGATCATCATCTGATGTCAGGCATATTATTCTTGATATGCAAGGCCAGCCATTCCCTGTCTTGGAAGGTCAATCGTTAGGCATTATCGCACCGGGATTGGATGATAATGGAAACGCACATTTGCCGCGCCTCTATTCAGTATCTTCACCTCGTGATGGTGAACGTGCGGGCTACCATAATGTTGCCTTGACCGTAAAACGTGAACCTGACGGCATTTGCTCACCTTATCTTTGTGATGTCGCGGTGGGTGATAAAGTGCAGGTTACCGGACCATTTGGTGCAACCTTCCTGATGCCAACTAACCCTGATGCACGCATGTTGATGATATGTACTGGCACAGGTGCAGCCCCAATGCGGGCCTTTACGATGGCACGTGAACGGACAGTCGGCGCCAAAACAGGTGGTATGGTCATGTTTTTTGGTGCACGCACCGAAGACAGCTTGCCGTATTTTGGACCATTGGGAAAACTTCCGGCAGACTTATTAGACCAACACTTGGTATACAGCCGCATGCCTGACACGGATAAAGAATACGTGCAGGACCGTATGCTGAAAGAAAAGGATAAAGTTGCTGAAATGTTGGCTGACGCCAACACTCATATTTATATTTGTGGCCTCAAAGATATGGAAAAAGGTGTGGATGCAGCGTTTACAGATATCGCGGCCCATATGGGGCAAGATTGGGTCAACATGCGGGATAATATGCGTGAAGATGGCCGCTATCACGTTGAAACCTATTAAACATGATTTCGTGTGATAACGTCTTGGACAGTTGACTTGAAGCTTTCAGCCACGTGATGCGTATGCCATGATGACATCTCGAAACGAGAAGACTATCCAATGAAATTCACTGATGAATCCCAAGCCGCAATTGCAGACGTCATCAAACATGCAGGCGCATGTGTAAAAGAACACCGTCAGCTCCAACGTTTATCGCGGCGGGAATTGTCAGAACGGTCAGGGGTGTCACCGCGCTATTTGGTCCAACTTGAAAGTGGTGAAGGCAATATCTCGATAGGGCTGCTTAAATCCGTCGCCCTTGCGCTGGGCATTCCTATGACGTCATTACTGGAAGATGCCGCCACTAATCACGACGAAAATTTGCGTATTGGCCAGTTGTTTGCAGAAGCAGATGACGCCACCCGTGCGGAAGTATTGCGGCTTCTAGACCCAGAACAATCACGTTATCATAAGGCAGAACGTGTCTGCCTTATTGGGTTGCGCGGGGCAGGGAAATCGACCTTGGGCAGCATGATTGCTCATGAGTTTGGCATGCCGTTCATTGAACTTAATGCCATTATTGAACAAAAGGCAGGGATGCCAATCGGTGAAATCTTGGCGCTATATGGGCAAGAAGGTTACCGTGAACTTGAAGCCAATGCATTAAATGATGTCATTACGGAACATCAACATGTTGTCCTCGCGGCGGCAGGCGGTATCGTCGCTGATGAAGCTACTTTTGCTCAAGTGCTGTCTCATTTTCATACCGTCTGGCTGAAAGCCCTGCCGGATGAACACATGTCGCGGGTTCAGGCGCAAGGTGACCATCGGCCAATGGAGGGCCGCCCTGAAGCCATGCAGCAGCTTAAGCAAATTCTTCAAAGCCGTGAACAACAATATGCGCAGGCGGAATATATGCTGGATACCAGTATGAAAACAGAAAAAGACGCCTGCCAAGACCTTGCGCAGTTGCTCATATCGAACCACATCATTGAGAGAGCGTCATCATAAGTGATGCGGTTTTCACACTGGTTGATGGTGGTGCGTTGTGACGGAACACGACAATATTGCAATAAAAACAGCTGAAATTGCGGCCACTACCCGCGCGTTGATCGCGGAAGATGCAGGAATAAATAAGGTTGCTATCTATAGTATTGGCGGGGCTGGTGTTGAAATTGCATGGGCCTTGTTGGCAAGTGGCCTTGAGGTAATCTTGGTTGAACATGACCCTAGTGATCACGAGAGGGTAGCGCAATTTCTTGCGCCTTATCTCACCGCCAACTCAGATAGAACAAGCCCCGCAATCTGCCATATCCTTGGTCAAGATGCTGACCTGACGACGGCTGACTTGGTAATATATGTCGGCGGTGATGATACGTCCGCGGCACCGCATATATTTGCACATTTCCAACAACATCTGCCAGCTGGAATGGTGGTGGGGTTATTGACATCACAGATGAAAATTGTTCACGAAGCCAGCCGTTATGTTGGTCATGATCGATGTTTGGGCATTCACCTGTCAGCACCGCTGGAAGGTGGTCACATATTGGAAATGACTGCGCCTAATGACAGCACAGCAGCATTGATGGGCAGCCGTTTGGCGGTCGCCATGTCAAAACTGCCCATCATATATGCGCCTGAACTCGGGGTGATAGGGCCGCGACTATGGGCACGTTATCTTGAAGCAGCGGATACTATTTTCATGGATGGCGCGACGCCTTGGGACGTTGACGATGCCATGACATCTTTCGGGTTTGCCCTTGGTCCGTATGAATCTGAAGACTTATCCGGACTTGATCATGGCGCAATGCTTCGGCGTCATTTCAAACAGCAAAATGATGGGCGCCGCCACATACCCCTCATGGACCGCATGCTTGAATTGGGCAAGCTTGGCCGCAAAACGGGCGCAGGTTGGTACCGTTATCCTGGTGGCGGCGGCAAGGTTGAAGACCCTATTGTGGCTGACCTTGCGATCGAAGAATCGTATTTTGCTGGCCGAACCCGCTGTGACTACACCCAACAAGAGATCATCACGAGAATGACCTTAGCCTTAATAAATGAGGCTACCGCCATCTATACTGATGCGTCCTACCCTCTTTCTAATCTTGATCCTGATCATCTGGATGTCATTATGGTGTTGGGGCTAGGCTTTCCGCGTGACCATCATGGGCTTATTGCCTATGCGGATAAAGTGGGGGCCGCGTCATTGGTGGCGCAACTTCAACCTCTTGCCCTTGAGGACCCTGTTGTATGGCAGGTCAGCCCGCTACTTGCGGAATGTGCCGCGCGTGATGTTTCCATTTATGCTGCGATGCACCAGCGATTTATGGCTAAGGGCTAATTGGCGCAAGCACGTGCTGTGCTAACCTTTTTATGAATGACGGTCTTGGGTGATGCACGGCGACGCTGTTGATCTTGGCCCATGCTGCGCTGAAAAATAACGTTGTGGTTTGCGTCGCAAACGCATGGGCTAATGGTAACGGGTCATCACATGCGCGCATGCGGTCGCTTGCCGCGATCCAGTCATCAAGAAGTGAAAGCACATGGTCATGGCCTGATGCCAATTGCGTGATTAGATCTGCAAAAGCTGCACTGCCTTGATCTGGACGCAACATTCGGGTGGCCATACTTTTTTCATGGATACCATTAGCGCCTTCATAAATTGCCGTGATCCGAGCGTCACGCCAAATTTGTTCCATCCCATATTCGCGCAAATAGCCATAACCGCCCAAGAGTTGCATGCCGATATCGGCGCTTTTTACCCCAGCTTCAGAACAAAATATCTTGCATAAAGGTGTTAAAAAATCAGCCAGCTTTTCCTGCCCAGCTGCGGGATGTTCCAACACCGCATAGGTGATATGGCACATGGCGCGTGCACCTATGGCAAGGCTAGCTTGTTCATCCAGCATTCGTGCAACATCTGGATGCTGGTTGAGTGTTGCAGCAACGCCATCTGCTGTGCGCCCTTGCGTGCGGTCATGGGTATAGGTTTGGGCAATATCATGGCTTCGTGCCGCATGGGCCACCCCTTGTAGGGCGACATCAAGTCTTGCATGATTCATTAAGGTGAACATGGCTTTAAGCCCGCCACCTTCTTGACCCACCAGCTCTGCTTGTGCGTTGTCAAAACGCATCTGGCAGGTGGGGGAGGCGTGAATGCCCATCTTATCTTCAAGCCGGGTAACGGTGACACCGGCACTTTGCGGGCAAAGATATAATGATAATCCTTGAATGCCATCATCAACTGCGCCACTTCGCGCTAACACCAAATGCATGATGTGTTCAGACATGTCTTGACCGCCGCCAGAAATGAAGATTTTCTCCCCATCAATCCGCCATGTGCCATCATCTGATGGGGTGGCTTTACATCTGATGGCACTCAAGTCAGATCCGGCACCAGGTTCAGACAGGCACATGCTATTCAAAACCTCACCAGCCGCCAGTTTAGGAATCCATTCTGCTTGCTGTTCAGTACTGCCATGATGCAATAACGTTGTCACGGCACCTGGCACCAAACAACACACCATCTGCATGGCGTGGTTTGCCCCTGAAAAAATCTCGGATACACCTGCCGCCATCAATGGGGACAATCCCATCCCGCCAAAATCTTCGGGCGCTGTTAATCCCTGCCAGCCGTTATCAGCCAATTGTCGATACGCGTCCTTAAAGCCGGCAGGCATAACAACCTGACCATTGACCAATTGCGCCCCTTCTTGATCACCAATACTGTTCAGGGGCGCGATGACATCTTCGGCAAAGGGGGCAAAATGGCTGATGATCTGTTGGCACAATTCATCATCCCATCCGCCCATCGTCGTCGCTTCAGCAACATGCGTTATGGAAAACAGAATATCGTCAATAGGGGCGGTGAAGGGAAACATGGTGATACCTCAGGACACACCCAAAAGGCGCATGGCATTTTCTTTTAAAATTAACGGGCGTACCTCATCTTTAAACGGCGCTTCTGCAAAATCTGCAAGCCACCGATCAGGCGTAATCGCTGGCCAATCTGACCCGAAAAGCATCTTCTTTTTCAGCAGCGAATTTGCATATCGAACAAAAATTTCAGGAAAATATTTGGGCGACCAGCCGGACATATCGTAATACACATTAGGTTTATGCAGCGCGACGGATAAACCTTCTTCTGTCCATGGGAAAGACGGATGCGCCATTACAATCTTTAAATCAGGGAAATCC
Source organism: Puniceispirillales bacterium (SeqCode) (assembly GCA_965660595.1). Taxonomy (GTDB): domain Bacteria; phylum Pseudomonadota; class Alphaproteobacteria; order Puniceispirillales; family UBA1172; genus JAGWAQ01. Next base: position 23,586 of record CBFIAO010000017.1, read on the forward strand.
ACTGCAACATCATCAATATGGATGGGGTTGGAATATTTAAGCCGCATCCCCATGCCGCCGCGCATGCCAGACCCAACACCAGTTTGACCAGTATGGAATAATGCAATCCCACCTTCCTCGACGATGGCTTCATAAAGGGCATAAGCTGTGTTGCGGTCATTGGGATAAAACCCTTGCATGGTGGGGTGGAACTTAAACCCTTTGACACCAAAATCACGCATCAATCGTTTGGCTTCACGGACACCAGCTTTACCTTTATGGGGGTCAATTGACGCAAATGGGATCAACACATCATTATTTTTGGCGCAAATCTCGGCAACATCTTCATTGGCGTAGCGCCTGAACCCTGTTTCTCGTTCAGCATCAACAGGAAAAATTACGGCCGCCATATTACGCTCACGGTAATAATCGGCGGTCTCTTCAACTGTTGGCAGCATGCCACTTGCCCCGGCCGGGTTTTTGAAATATGCCGCCATGCCGGATTGGAATTCATTATATCCGTCATCACGATGATCACAGCACGGCTCTTCGGCATGGGTGTGAAAGTCAATGGCGGTAATGGTATTGAAATCAATCATATCTGTTCTCGATTATTATTATCGTTATATTGTATAACGATATTTCCAACCTGTAAATCTTTTATAAATTTTGCATATGGTGCTTTTGCCATAGGTTTGGCGTTGTGTTGCTGGCTTCTTTTGGGCATCATCAGGCCACAAGTTATCAAGATAGAGGCCACCAACATGAAGCGGATTTATGACTTTAGCCGTAACCCGGCATCCCGCAATTACACTATTGCTGACCTACAAGCACTCAAAGGTACAGACACGACCCTTAGCATGGCTAATCCGGCCAATAATGAAGAAGTTCAAGCTTGTGTCGATGCAGGGATTGATCTTTTTGTCGTTGGTGGTGATCAGATTGATGATGTTCGCCGCATTGCGCCAACGCATTTCACTGGTGTTGGCAGCACATGGGCACAATTTGGTTCTAACGATGAAATCCTTGCCCATGCGTTTGAGATGATGCGCAAAGGTGGAGATCTTTATTACACCCTCCGGTCTTATGACGCGATGGAACTTCTTTCAAATGAAGGTATCCCAGTCCAAAGTCATATCGGGCTTATTCCAACGTTCAGCCATTACTGTGGCGGCTTGCGCGGTTTTGGACGTAATGCGGAAGAAGCCATGCAAATTTTCGAAACGCTCAAGCGTATGGAAGATGTTGGGGTTGTGGCAGTCGAAGCTGAATGTATTGCCGAAGAAGTATTAGCGGCAGTTAATACCAAAACATCAATCGTTACCTTTTCCCTTGGTTCAGGCAAAGCAGGTGACGTGATCATGAGCTTCGTTGCTGATATTTGCGGTGAAGCGAGTGAAGAAAACACCCCGCCAAAACATGCCTATGCTTTTGGTAACGTTGGGCGTCTTCACCAACAAATTCATGATGAACGTGTGACGGCATTAGGTGCATTTCATAAAGAAGTTACCGCCCGCAACTTCCCATATGCAGAAACCAATATCGGGATGCATAAAGGGGAAGAAGACAAATTCTTGGAAGCACTTGATAAATGGATGCCAACCCACCAATAGACGGCCGTAAATGGTCGGTGAATGGAAACTACCGTGCATAATATCAATCTCAAACAGATTGAAGCCTTTGTAAAAGTGGCGGATCAGGCCAATTTTCGCAAAGCGGCTGAACTCTTAAACACGACCCAGCCTAACGTGTCTGCCCGCATTGCAGGACTTGAAGAACGTGTTGGTGCTGCCTTGCTTGAACGTGCATCTGGCGCGGTGCGACTCACTGCGATTGGCACACAATTACTGCCAAAGGCTCGGGCCGTTCTTGCCGCTGTAGACAGTTTTGTGGACGCATCAGCACAAACGCATTCATTTGAAGGCGTGCTAAGGGTGGGCGTCACTGAAATGGTTGTCCATTCGTGGCTTGGCCCTTACTTAACGGCTTTAAAGCAACGCTTCCCGCTTGTGGATGTTGAACTGACAGTCGATTTCTCAAGCAACTTGTCACGCATGCTATCAGAACGCAGTCTTGACCTTGCCCTGCAATCAGGGCCATTTGCTGATAAGCAATCTGGTGAGGTGATGTTAGGGGAATATCCATCAATATGGGTGTCGGCGCCGTCACTTGGCTTTGGCAACTTACCGCAAGCGCTTGATGATATTATCAAGCATCCGGTGTTGACCCACGCCAAAGACACATTGCCGTATAT
>CBFIAO010000018.1:0-25340 GCA_965660595.1 Puniceispirillales bacterium (SeqCode)
CCAGCTGACCCTTTGGCGCAAAGCACACCTTGGTTGACGGGATGGTCACGGTTTCCTTCGATATAGCGTATCTCATCACCTTTCATATGCACGTTAATCCCACAACGGCAGGCACACATATAACAGGTGGTCTTGGCGACACGGTCGGATGTTGGTTCCGATGTTTCGACGTGAGGCTGTTTTGACATAATTGATTTCCCAAAAATGATATCGGATCAATTTCCGATAAAAGATAAATTTACGAACAAAGTGCAGCAAGCGCGATGGAGGCAAGACGTGCTTCGGGGGGGTCAGCACGGCTGGTCAGGATAATCGGTACCTTACCGCCAGTGACAACACCTGCGGCACATGCACCGCTATGCCAGACCATAGATTTAAACAACACATTACCAGATGTGATATCTGGAACGACCAAGGCATCGGCTTGTCCGGCAACGGTATTTCCTTTTGCATCAATGCCCTTAATCGACACGGCTTCCGGCGCCATGGCCAAGTCAAATGATAGCGGGCCATCAATCAATGCACCTTCAACATTATCCTGCGCCCAATCGCTCAATTCTTTGGCCTCCATGGATGATGGAATAGATGGGATAGCAGATTCTGTAGCGGAAATAATGGCGATACGCGGTGTTTCAATCCCTAATGCCTGCGCCACATCACGGCAGGTGCGTACGGTCTGCTGGCGTGTTTTTTCATCAGGCGTCACGTTCACCGCAGCATCGCTGATTAATATAGGACTGCCGCCATCAGGGTGGAACATCGCAAAGATATGCACCATGCGGTCTGTGCCGCGAATGCCTGCTTCACGCGCAACAATACCGCCCATAAAAACATCAGAATGCAAATGGCCTTTCATCAAGGCATCAACATTACCGCCGCGAGCTAATGCCGTCGCATGGTCAATTGCGCCTTGCTCACCGCTTGTGTCATGGATGCTTATATCGCTGAGGTCCCAATCAATAGCTGCCGCTTCGTCTTTAATCAAATCTGCTTCACCGATTAAGACAGGTGTTGCAATGCCTTCATCATGTGCTTGCTTGGCGGTCAGCATGGGCAAGGGCGCAGATGCGCGCACCACGGCCAGCCGCAGTGGTGCATCACGTGCGGTGCGGGCACGGTCCAATAAATCACGTGGGCAGACTGGCTTACGATCAGTCAGAAAAATTGATTGGCCCATGATCTACTCCCCCAAAAAAATAAAACTTTAATGGCCGTTATCAGCCTGTAATTATCAGAATCCTAATTTAATATGATGCCTATATGTAAGTCCACACAATAGCACCAGTTAATAGCAATATTAGGTCCAGATACACGTGATAAAGGACCCTTTTAGGGCGCAAGCGCCGCGACTGATTCCAGCAATTTTTCAAACCCGGGTAAAATTCGGTCTTCGGGGATGGATGAATATGCCAATCGGAAATAATTTTGTGGCGGGTCTTTTGCGTGGAAAAAGCTATGTCCTGCCTCGATTAATACCCCGTCTTCGGCGGCTTTATCGGCCAAGATACGGCTGTCCAGCCATGATGGACCTTTGATCCAAAAACTGGTGCCGCCAAAATGTGATCCTGTTTCTTTTAAAACGCCTTCACCCTGCAGCGCATCATGTAATAACTGGCGGCGGTCACTGAAATGACGGCGCAGGCGTTTAATCTGTGCATCGTAATGCCCAAGCGCCATGAAATAAGCGGCGGTGCGCTGTGTTTGCCCGGGCGGGTGCCGCAACATCAAGTGACGCAAGGCACGTGCTTCGGCGATCAATTCTTCGGAGGCCACCAAATACCCTAGCCGTAAGCCGGGAAACAAAGACTTTGAAAAACTGCCGACATAAATCACATGTCCAGACTCGTCCATTGATTTCAATGCTGGTGAGGGGCTTTCAAGAAAATTCATTTCAAATTCATAATCATCTTCCACCACCAGCACGTCATGTGTTTTGGCCAGGTGCAATAAATGCCGCCGCCGTTCACGGCTCAACGTGGCGGTGGTTGGGCATTGGTGGCTTGGCGTAACGATCACCATATCAGCCGCCGCGATGACGTCATCATCCAGCACAATGCCATCATTATCCACCGGCAGGGTCGAGATATTGGAGGTATGCCGCTGCAACAACGCCCGCAAATCAGGGTAGAACGGGTCTTCAATCACCACATGGCGGTCTTTATTAACCAGCAGTTGCGTTAGCAAAAACAAGGCATTTTGTGCCCCCATCGTCACTAGAATTTGTGACGGCTTTACTTGAATACCGCGCCGGGGCAGGCTGTGTGAACAGATATAATCCACCAAGACCGGGTCATCATGCAGGCCAAAATCACCGGCAGTAATACCAAAATCACGGATCCCCAAGGCCTGGCGCGCACAATCCCGCCATTCCGAATGTGAAAACAGCGCAGAATCAGCCTGCCCATAATTAAAAGGGTATTTATATTCGCGCCAGTTCAGGGGTTTTTGAATAATATTAAGCGGCGTTGGCGCGGCAACAAATTTTGTTGCCCAATCTACATCATTGGCAACATCACCACCCTCACCATTATCCGCATCAGCTATAATGTTATCCCCTAACGTTTCGGGAATACCTGTTACAGGCGCTTCATTGCTGACAACAAATTTGGACCGGTCCACCGCCTCAATATAGCCGCTATCGGTTAAGGCTTGATAGGCATGGATTACGGTATTGCGTGACACGTTTAATTGTTCTGATAATGCACGTGTCGACGGCAGGGCATCACCTGGGATAATGCTACGGTTCAGAATAGCTTTGACAAAAAATTCACGTATCTGTGCTTGTTTTGATGTGCCTTGTCCTTCATCAATTTGAAAAAGGAAGGTGCTATATGCCCGTGACATGAACAGTCTCTCGTTGCTAAATGTGTAACAAAATTAAAGATATTTGGGACGTTTAAGGATAAGCTTACACGTAAATGCATAAAAACTGGTACTAAAAAATGCATACACTGGACCTACGCTATTACGAATTCTTTTCGTTAGCGTAATTCTAGACAAATTCAAGATATGTAATCGATAGGCGATATTGTCATGACCATGACGCCGCCACTGACATAAGGAGACGTGCAATGCCGTTTGAGACCAATTCACTTGAAGAACATTGGATGCCATTTACAGGTAACCGTGACTTTAAGGCCAACCCACGTTTGGTTGTTAAGTCCGAAGGCATGTATTGCTGGGATTATAAGGGCGGTAAAGTGATCGATGGATCATCAGGTCTTTTCTGTTGTCCAGCGGGCCATGGCCGAAGTGAAATTGCTGATGCTGTTCATGCACAGATGCTTCAGAACGACTACACCCCACATTTCCAGTTGGGTCATCCAGGCTCGTTTGAACTGGCGGAACGCGTTGCCCGCATTCTTCCAGACCCGATGAACCATGTCTTCTTCACCAATTCAGGTTCTGAATCGGTTGACACTGCGATGAAGATTGCCCTTGCATATCACCGTGCTCGCGGCGATGGTCAGCGCACACGCTTCGTTAGCCGTGAACGTGCATATCATGGTGTGAACATGGGTGGGGTATCATTGGCTGGCATGGTGAAAAACCGTGAAACCTTTAACCTCACCCTGCCAAATATCTCACATATCCGCCATACCTACACTGATGATCATGCCTTTGTTCAAGGCATGCCTGAAACAGGTGCAGATCTTGCTGATGATTTGGCACGCATTGTTGAAAACTTTGGCGGCTCTACCATCGCGGCTGTTTTTGTTGAACCTGTTGCTGGTTCAACTGGCACGCTCGTGCCGCCAAAAGGTTACCTAGAACGTTTGCGCAAGATTTGTGATGATAACGGCATCCTACTTATTTTTGATGAAGTGATCACGGGCTTTGGCCGGATGGGAACACCATTTGGTGCACATCGTTTTGGGGTAACTCCTGACGTGTCCACTATGGCAAAAGCACTTACGAACGGTGCTATCCCAATGGGTGCTGTTGGCGTTAAGGACGAAATTTACGAAACTGTCACCAACGCATCACCTGAAAACGCCATTGAATTTTTCCATGGTTACACGTACTCCGCTCACCCTGCGGCATGTGCTGCGGGTATCGCAACACAGAAGATTTATGATGATGAAGGTCTGTTTGAACGCGCTGCTGAAATGGAACAATATTTCCTTGATGCTGTATGGTCGCTCAAAGATCATGAACTGATCAAAGACCTTCGCGGTATCGGCATGATGGCTGGTGTTGAAGTGCATCATGATGGTGTTGGTGGCCGCCGCGGTCAGCAGATGCAGAAAGATATGTTCTGGAACGGCCTTCATGTGAAATTCACTGGCGATAATGCGATTTTGGCACCGGCCTTTGTTGCTGAACGCAGCCATATTGATGAGATTGTTGAAAAGTTCCGTAAGACGCTGGATCAACACGTCAGCTAAGTGACCACATCTACAAAACTATAAAGCCGCGGTGTCTCAATCGCGGCTTTATTTTTGTAAGGATGAAAATAACCTAAATTATTGAAAAATTTAAATAAATCATAAGTTAAATTATTAAGTATTTCTTAAAAAAAACTTGATGTTGGATCATTTCAATGCCAGAGTTTTTTATAGATGCAATTCAATGCATTACTGATTCAAAGTGTTAGGGAGATCAGAATGAAAAAGATTCTTAAGAATTCAATTGCTGGTGTTGTCGGTGCGGTTGCCGCGTCAACTGCTGGCGTTGCTGCGGCGGCAGATTCCGTTAACGTTGCGTTTTTCCTTGAATGGGCAACACCAAACCAGATTGCAAAAGTTGATAAAGCTTATGATGACGCCATGGGTGTTGACGTAAACTGGACAGACTTTTCAACAGGTGTTGCGATGACCGAAGCTATGTTGGCTGGCGATATCGACATTGCTTACTCACAGGGCCTTGCGCCATTCGTGACGGCTATTCAGCAGGGTGCACCACTTAAGATGGTTGGTATTGCTGTTGTCTACGAAGCCAATGATTGTTTCGTCGGCAATTCACTAGGTATCGATTCATCAAACGCGTCAGAACTAGAAGGCAAGACTGTTGCTGTTCCGTTGAACACAATGGCTGACTTCTCATTCCGCAAGCAGATGGCTGCACTTAACGTTGATACATCAACAATGACCATTGTTGATCAGGCACCTGCTGATGGCGCGGTCTCACTTGCTGACGGTTCTGTTGCCATGGCATGTATCTTTGGTGGTGCATCCGCTAAAGCTGCTGGCGAAGTTGGCACACCAATCATGAGCTCACAGCAAAAAATGGACGCAAATATCGGTTCATTTGACGTCATCTCAGTGACTGAAAAGTTCGCAACAGAAAACCCAGAGCTGCTGAAGACATTCCTAGATGTAACTTCAGAAGCAAACGAAAACTGGACCGCATCAGACGCACAGCTTCGTAAAGTTGCCGCAGACGCTGGTATGGACGTTGCCACAACAAAGAACCAGATGGCTGGTTTTGTGTTCCCAACAGTTGCAGAACAGCAGGCTGATTACTTTGGCGATAACGGCATTGCAGCCGCAGCCGCTGAATCACTTGGTGCTGTTTTCTCACGCTCCAACGTCAGCAACTACAAAGGTTCTGTAGAAGCGACAATCGACGGCTCATTTCTTGAGTAAACCGTCTTCATAAACTTTTGGTAAGGCCCTCAATTTTGAGGGCCTTCCTTTTGTAAAGACTGCATTGTGAGCAAGCTTATGGCTGATTTAAATTGTAAAGACTTATGCATGACATTCACAAACCCGATGAATGGCAGCAAAGTTGAAGCCTTAAAAGACATTAATTTTTCCCTTAAAAAGGGTGAGCTTCTTTCCGTCTTAGGCCCATCAGGTTGTGGCAAGACAACATTGCTTAATATGATCGCAGGTTTCATCAATCCTACGTCAGGTCACTTGGAACTTGGCGGCAACGTGATTGAAAGCCCTGGCGTGGAACGCGGCATGGTGTTCCAGCAAGGCGCCTTATTTGAATGGCTGCCAGTATCTAAAAACGTGGACTTTGGTCTACGGATGAAAAACATGGACCCAAAAGAAAGCGCCGAACAAGTTGAAAAATGGCTCAACATTGTTGGCTTGAATGGATTTGGGGATACCCCGACCTATCAGCTTTCTGGCGGGATGCAGCAGCGTGTGGCCTTGGCCCGCTGCCTTGTGAATAACCCTGACCTAATCTTGATGGATGAACCGCTTGGCGCCTTGGATGCATTGACGCGTGAAAAGATGCAGTCGCTTATCCTAGAGCTGTGGAAAGAAACCGGAAAGACCATCATTATTATTACACACTCGGTTGAAGAAGCGCTGCTCTTGGGGGAACGTTTATTCGTCATGGCCCCGCGCCCAGGCCGTATTTATAAAGAATATAACCTGCCATTTGCTGAACAAGGGCTCACCACGTCCTTGCGTGATATCAAACAGCAGTCCGATTTCAGCACGGTGCGGGAAGAAATCCTGACCATGATTTGGGATATGGAAGAGGAGATCATGGGCAATGGTTGATTGGCTTTCCGTACACCGCGCTGACATCATGGCGGTGTTTATTCTTATCTTGGTCGTGGCCTTTGCGGCATCTATTTATCGCGGCGTTAAATTTTCGATTGCCCGCCAGAATGACGAAGTATTTGGTGATCCAGAACGTACAAAAGGTGGTTGGTATTGGGCCATCACTGGTGTGTCTACCATCCTTTTATTATGGCTTTATTTTTCATGGGGCATGGCCCGGGCATATTTCCCGATGGCCGCCAATGAAATGTGTCAAATCGCCAAGATCGAAGAAGTCCTTTCGCCGATTAAAGCACAACTTCCGATTGGCTCACGCTATTACAAATCAACCACACTCGTGGTTCGTAATGGCGAACAAATTGACACCTTGGACAACTCGATGCCGTCTGATGTGTTCACCACACGTGAACAAGCCCAGCTATCAAATGTTATCGACCAGACACGCATGTTGCTGTCGGTATTGTCTGACCCTGAATTGCAGTCAACCGAGACAAGTAACCAATTGATCGCGATCACCGCCGATGTGGATGCATTATCTGCACGGCTTGCCGAAGGTTATGATGGCCTCACCCCAACGGATGAAGCGCTAAATCAGCCGCGTTGGGGCGTGACAGATACTGAAATTCCGCTCTTGCCGATGACGCCTCGCGGGGTGCTTTTTGATGAAGTCTCTATCGCGGCATCTGACGTGACTAAACGCTTCCTTAAATTGCGAAACTTCCCTGAAGGTTCGGAACCTATCATTGCTAAAACTAAATCAGAAATTGCTGCCCTTAAAAAAGCGGCACCATCAGGCAACTGGTCTGAAGAAGAAATTGTGGTGCGCAAAAAATACGTCAAAGCGGTGGAACGTATCTTCAAGCGTTTAGATGATGGCAACATCTTCCCTGCTGAAGCGTTGGATGGCGTTAACACGGCGATTGAAAATCTTGATGATGCGGTGGCAGATACCAAAGGCGGTTTGAATGTTGTTGATGCACTCTTTTTCCCGGGCCATGGTGTTGTCAAATCAAAGACCATCTGTATTGAACAAGGGTCGAGCCGTTGGCTGCCAAAACCTTCTGATGTGATCGCGAAATTTGCACGTCTTGCCAACCCCGACCTTGAAAGTGGTGGCGGCTACAAAGGCACGACCTTGTTATGGTGGAAATGGCTACCGATTGCTGATGTGGTTGACTTCATTATCCCTGACGGCGTGGTTGATATCCTGCCAGGCAGCTATGGCACCCACGGACCAGACGGCTCGTTCATGCCAACCTATAAAGATAACCTGCTTTCATTCGCGCAAGGTGATGTCAATCTGGGTTATATTCCATGGCTTGATGGTCATATCTGGGATTCCTTATTCCGCGTCTTGGTGGCGATGGGCTTTGGGGTTGCGCTTGGGGTGCCGCTCGGTATTTACATGGGCGTGTCACGTTTCTTCAAATCTTTCTTTGACCCGATGATCGAACTTTATCGCCCGGTACCGCCATTGGCATGGGCACCATTGATCCTGACCATTTTTGGTATTCAAGATGACGGTAAAATCTTCCTGTTGTTCATGGTGGCTTTTGCGATCATGGTGATCTCCGCACGGACCGGCGCCTCAGGCACACAATTATCAAAAATCCGTGCGTCACACTCACTAGGGGCATCAAATAGTCAGATCCTCCGTCATGTGATCTTGCCGAACGCATTGCCGGAAATCTTGACGGGTATTCGTATTGCGATTGGGGTGTGTTGGGGCACATTGGTTGCGGCTGAAATGTTGGCTGGCACCACCGGTATCGGCTTTATCGAAAACGTTGCCCGCACCGTTTCTGATTATGAACTGATCTGGGTGACGATCTTAATCATGGGCTTGCTTGGACTGATGTTTGATCTGATCATGCGTAAAGTCATCAGCATCTTAATCCCGTGGCGCGGTAAAGGATAATACGCAGCACATCGCAAACATGACCAAAAAAATGACGCCCCAGATACCTAACCGTACATATCTATAGGCGTCATTTTTCTAGGTGCTAATAATACATATTACAGGGTGACTTGTTCAGTGTGGCCATCCACCGCCATAGCCATGCCTGATACATTGCGTGCCATGGGTGATGCTAAAAACAGCGCCATATCTGCAATATCATCTGCCGTCACAAACCGCTTGAGGCTCACACAATCTGCATAACCTTGGCGTAATTCATCTTCGGTCATGCCACGTGTTTTTGCTTCATTTGCAATCACGCGGTCCATGCGGTCACCTTCAACGGCGCCAGGGCATATTGCATTGGCCCGAATACCGAATGGCCCCAATTCCATCGCCAGCGTTTTGGTCAGCCCAATGATCCCCCATTTTGCGGCGGCATAAGGGGACCGGAACGGATAGCCGAACAATCCTGCGGTGGATGATGTTAACGTCATCACCCCATGGCCTTGTTCTTTCATCCAAGGCGCGGCAAGGCTTGTGGCTAAAAACGCACCATCTAAATTCACTGCGATGCACCGCTGCCAGTCAGCTAGTTTTACATCTTCAATGCCTGCGGTTGGCCCGGCAATACCTGCATTGGCCATCACGACATCAAGGCTGTCCCATTGGGTTTTAAGGTCATCGTAAACACCGCGCATTTCATCTTCATTCGCGGCATCAGCTCGGTATGTTTTCAGCCCGGGCAGGGTGGCTGCTGCCGCATCTAATGCCGATTGATCCATGTCAGTGACGGCAACCTCAGCCCCATCCTTCATAAAGGCCTGTGCCATGGCAAGCCCAAGGCCAGAACCGCCAGCGGTGATAAAAACATTGCGTGTCATGTGCTTGAAACCTCTAATAAAACCGACCCACTTTTTTGGGCGCCTTCCACCATTTCATGCGCGGCGGCAATGTCATCCAGCGGCATAATTGCGGCGATATTCTCACTGATCGCTTTATCATCCAGCAAGGTGTTGATTAAGCTGGCATGACCTTGGCGCGTCGCGTTATCCAACAAATAGACCAGCACCATATGCACGGCTGTATTTTTAAACATAAAATCATAAAACGGTATTTCTGGTGTTTTGCTCAAGGCTGATCCATAGGCTGCAATAGACCCGTTAACCTTCATCACCTGGCCCAACATATGTGCATTAACGCCAAATTCTGCCTCTACTGCATGATCAATTCCGCCGGTATGGTCCATCACGGCTTCAGCCAGATTAGGGTCGTTATAATCCAGCACGGCATCTGCTCCTGCTGCTGTTGCGGTGGCGATGCTTGTTGCTGATGATGCAGTGGCCACGATGGTTGCGGCCCCTAACGCGCGTGCAACTTCGATACAATATCGCCCGACCACGCCGCCGCCTGATGACACCAGCACATTTTTCCCTTCAACAGATGGTGCACGGGTGATGACATGAACAGCAGTCATCACAGGTATGCCTAAACAAGCTCCATGGGCAAAACTTGCACTATCTGGCAGGGGAATAACTTGGTCTGCAGGCAGGGTGATCATCGTTGCCGCGGTGCCGTATTGGCGTTTAAAGCCGCCATTAAATACATAAACGCGGTCACCTTTGGCCAACCCGGTGACGCCGTAGCCCACGTCTTCCACCACACCAGCACCATCAGAATGTGGGATCACCTCATCATAAGGCATGTCCATTCCGCCAAGGCTTAACCCTGCTCGCATTTTTACATCAGATGGGTTGATCCCTGAATAATGCAGCTTGACCCGCACTTCACCTGTGCTGGGTGTGACATCATGTCGTTCAGCAATCTTAAGCACATCTTTAGCACTGCCTTTTGCCGCATAATAAGCAACTTTCATGGTGCAAATCCTCGTGTTTTCGTGACTATTTATCAGCCTCTAATAATGTAAGCCTTGCACAATGCGATTCTTTAAGGAAGAGTATATATCCAAGAAATTAGACACTTTTTAAGGGAGCAAAGAATGGAAGAAGTATTTTCACGTCGTAAAATTCTTACCCCGCAAGATTTGCGCGACCTGAACGAACGTTCTGACCTAATGGGCTGGGCACAGATGACAAGTCATCTTTCCTTGATCGCTGGGCTGGGGTATTTGCATTATCTTGCCATGGGGTCATGGTGGGTGCTGGCCACAGGCTTTGGGCTAGGTGTCGCTGTTAATTTTCTTTATGCCGCCCAACATGAACTATCACATTGGACCGTGTTCAAAACCAAAGGGTTGAATGAATTCTGGGGCCGTGTTGTTGGGTTCTTTATGTTATTTCCGCGTGATTATGACCTGATCATGCATTACTCACACCACCGCTTTACCCAAGACTGGAACAAAGACGGTGAATTGGTGCGTGAACCTTATACCCTTCGCACCTATTTGATGTGGATGTCGTCTATCTCATATTGGCGTAATCGTGTGACTGGCATTATTCGCCGTGCCCGCGGCATCATTATTGAACCGTATATCCACAGTAATGAAGAAGCCAAGGTCGTGCGTGAATCGCGTCTTCATCTGCTGGGTTATGCTATTATTGCTGGCGGTTCAATTTATCTGGACTCGATGGCCGCATTGACGTTCTGGATCATCCCGATGCTGCTAACAAAGCCTATACATCAACTTCAGAACACGATCGAACATCTGGGCCTTACCCATAATGGTGATATTCTGAACAACACACGTTCAACCCGAACCAATATGTTCTTCCGCTGGTTATGTTGGCAGATGCCGTATCACACCGCACATCACAGCTTTCCATCAGTGCCGTTTTGGCAGTTGCGTAAGCTGAACGCCAAGATTGAAGACGCGTGCGGCGACGTTCACCGTATGGGTTGGATCGAATTTCAGGTTGAGGCAATTAAACGTCTGATGGCCAAAAACGAAAAAGAATATCCGATGGATGAAGTCTGGATCGTTCCGGTCAAAGGTGGCCGCACCGTCAGGCTTGAAAGCTAAAGACTTAAAAGGGGGGTATCATGGCACGACAGCTAAAAACATACACGTCGCTCTGGGCCATGATGCCTCATGATGACCAAGGCATAACTCTCTCTTATGAGGAAATATGCGAAAAGGTCGCTGCTGCCGGTTATGACGGCATGGCGATCGACCTTGGGGCAGGTGATGTTGCCCAAGCTCGTGAAGTTGAGCCCATCATGGCGCGTCACGGCCTCACGCCCTTAATCGTGGCGTTTCCAAAAACTGTTGAAAGTCTCCGCGACACCTTAATCATGTCCAAAGACTTCGGCTCACCCTTTGTTGACGTTATTGGTCAAGTTATGCCGATTAATGTTGAAGGCATGATCCCGGTCATTCGGTCATGGATGGATATGGCGGATGAGGTGGGCATTCCAGTTCAATTTGAAACCCACCGTAACTGCATCACGAATGACCTCTTTACCACCTTAAGCCTGCTTGATGCGATACCTGAAATGCGGCTTTGTTCAGACCTCAGCCATTATGTGGTGGATCGTGAATTTAAGCTGCCGCTGTCCTATCAAGAACGTGCGATGATCAGCCGTATTCTTGATCGCGCCGACAGCTTCCAAGGCCGGGTTGCCAGCCGTCAACAAATCCAGCTTCAGCTTGATTTCCCTCAGCATCAAAAATGGGTGGATCTCTTTAAAGGTTGGTGGCGTGAAGGTTTTGAAAAATGGCACGCGCAACATGAAAATGGTGATTGCGTCTTCTTATGTGAACTTGGCCCGCCTGAATATGCCATGACCGACAAGAACGGTGTTGAGCTATCTAATCGTTGGGAAGAAGCCCTCATCATAAGGTCTTGGGTTCAAGATATGTGGGCTGAAATTTCCTCAACTTAACTAAAACCCGTATTGCTTCATATATTAGCAAAAGTGCATTTGACATGTGCCCTCAATGTTATAAGGTTTTTATAAATAATTAAGAACCATACCTTATATGATCCATATTTTAAGGGTGTTGGGGGGGATAAATTGAATAACGTACTCGCCATTATTGGCAAACGCCTTCTTCTTGGCGTAGTCACCATGTTCATGGTGTCCGTTCTTATCTTCTGTGCTGTTAATGCGCTACCAGGTGACTTTGCACAAGCCATCTTGGGGCAAGGCGCTACACCGGAAGCTGTCGAAGCCATTCGCCGTGACCTCGGCTTGGACCGTCCTTTTCTTGAACGTTACCTCGTCTGGTTTGCCGGCGTGTTGCAAGGTGACTTCGGCACCAGCTTTGCCGAAGCGAACTTTAGCTCTTATGGCGGCTCCACCGCGACTGATAATTTCGGCTCAGTGGCCCAAAAACTTGCGCCTCGCTTTAATAACACCATTTTCCTTGCTGGCGTGACCGCATCTGTTGCCGTGCCAATCTCGCTCTTCATTGGTGTGCTGGCGGCGCTTTACCGCAATTCTATTTTTGACCGCGTGGCGAATATCACCACCTTGTCATCAATTTCATCACCAGAATTTTTCCTCGCCTATATCCTGATCTTGATCTTGGCTGTGTTGAACCCGCTGCTGCCATCACTTTCAAATATTTATGACGGCATGGAATTTGGTGAACGTCTTGAAAAAACCTTATTGCCGGCCTTGACCCTTACCTTGGTGGTGGCGGCACATATGATGCGCATGACACGTGCGGCCATCATTAATCTGCTGGCATCACCATTTATTGAAATGGCTCGCCTCAAAGGCCTTAGCCCGTTTCGTGTCATCATGTTCCACGCCTTCCCGAACGCGTTGGCCCCGATCATTAACGTTGTTGCGTTGAACTTGGCGTTCCTCATCACCGGTGTGGTGGTGGTTGAAGTGGTGTTCGTCTATCCGGGCATCGGTCAGCTCTTTGTCGACAGCGTGAAAATTCGTGATATTCCAGTGGTGCAGGCCTGTTGTTTGGTCTTTGCCGCGGCGTATATTTTGCTTAACTTGACGGCTGACATTATGGCCATTCTGTCCAACCCGCGCTTGCGGCATCCGAAATAAGGGGGGCTGAACAATGTCATTCGCCACATTATCACTTTATTGGGTTGTTGCTGCAGTCATCGTGACCTTTGGTATCAAGAAAGCGGCACCTACCATCAAAAATAAAGCATTATCGGAACGCATTCGCGATATGGGTTACGTGTCGGTCTTTGGGTATTTATTTGCCGTGACCTTTCTTGTGTTATCTGCGGATTACTACATGGGCTATTGGTTGGGTGAGAGCATGCCTGATTGGCTGCGTGCCATTTCATATTTTGGCCCGCAAAAGCTGCCATTCTATGCATGGCTGATCAACGGCATTGTCATGTTTGGTATTGCGGGCTGGATCTTCCGTTTGATGGGCCGCAGCGTCGGCACTGAATTTACTAAAAAAATGTTCCGCCAAATGCCGGTGACGGCATCTTTTGGTATTTTGATTATCATTGGCTATGCGGTGGTGTCTATCTTCGCAGACTTCATTGCGCCATATGGTCAGGCAGATATTTTTGATAAGATTAACCTGCTTCCGGGCGGTGATCCTGCCTTGGGCGGTGATCCTGCGCACCTCCTCGGTACCGACCAAATTGGCCGTGATTTGCTGACACGCCTTATTTATGGTGGTCAGAACACCGTGGGTATTGCGTTTGCCACCACCTGTCTTGCGTTCTTCATCGGCACCAGCTTGGGGTTCTTGGCGGCAACGCTTGGTGGATGGTTTGACCAACTTATCTCACGCCTTGTTGATACCATGATGGCGATCCCGCAATTGATCTTCGCACTTCTCTTGATGACAATTGCAACGGCATGGGCTGGCTCTGAACGCAGCCTTCTGACCATTTATATGGTGGTGATTATTGCGGTCTTGGATTCAACCCGTGTGTTCCGTTTGGCGCGTGCGGTTGGCATGAACATTGTGGTGATGGACTTTTTTGAAGCTGCTAAATTGCGCGGTGAAAAAATGTCATACCTCATTTTTAAAGAAATTCTGCCTAATGCCTATGCACCGCTCTTGGCTGAATTTGGCCTTCGTTTCTGTTTTGTTTTCCTGACCATCGCGGCACTGTCGTTCCTTGGCATTGGGATTCAGCCGCCACTTGCCGATTGGGGCACGATGGTGAAAGACCTGTCACAATTCATTAACTTTGCGGCATTTAGCCCGCTAACGGCAGCCTTACCATTGATGGCAGCTGGGGCGATTGCGCTTCTTACCGTGGCCGTAAACTTTGTGGTGGACTGGATGCTGCACCGCTCATCCGGACTGAAGGAGTAGTATCATGGCCAAAAAAGAACAACAGGCAAACGATCAGCTGGTCAAAATCCGCAATCTTGAAATTATTGGCATCACCGATGAAATCAAAGTGCCGATCATTAACGGTGTTGATCTTGACCTCAACCGCGGTGAAGTATTGGGCCTTATCGGCGAATCTGGTGCGGGGAAATCTACCCTTGGCTTGGCCTCGATGGGGTTCACACGTGACGGCTGTCATATCACCGGCGGCAGTGTTGAATTTGATGGCATTGACCTGTTGAAATCAAGTGCTGCTGATAAGCGTAACCTCTTGGGTAAGCGGATTGCTTATGTGGCGCAATCGGCGGCGGCGTCGTTTAACCCTGCCCACCGCATTATTCGCCAACACAGCGAAGCACCAAGTGTTCATAGCGTCATGAACCGAAGCGACTCCGAAGAAGACGCGATGGAACTTTACCGCAAATTGCGTCTGCCTAACCCTGATGAAATTGGCTTCCGCTATCCGCATCAGGTATCTGGTGGTCAGTTGCAACGTGCGATGACGGCGATGGCGATGTCATGCCGTCCTGACCTCATCATTTTTGATGAGCCGACCACGGCACTTGATGTCACCACACAAATCGAAGTCCTCGCGTCTATCCGTGATATCGTGCAGCAGTTTAACACTGCGGCCATTTACATCACCCATGACCTTGCGGTGGTGGCGCAGATGGCTGACCGAATTAAAGTGCTCTTGCGCGGTGATGAAGTCGAAGAAGCCCCGACCAAAACCATGCTCAGTAAGCCGAAAGAAGAATATACCAAATCTCTTTGGGCGGTCCGCAGCTTCCAACGTAAACAAAAGCCAGCCGCTAAAAAGGCAGATGTTCCTGTTATTTCGGTTAATAACATTGATGCCGCTTATGGGTCGGTGCCGGTCTTGCACAACGTGTCATTTGACATTCACCGTGAACGTACGGTTGCGGTGGTGGGCGAATCTGGTTCTGGCAAATCTACGGCGGCGCGCTGTATCACAGGTCTATTGCCGGTTAAAGGCGGCGCTATCAGTAATAATGGTGAAGTCTTGCCTGCGAATTATCGTGCACGCTCCAAAGATCAACTTCGCCAGATACAGATGATCTATCAAATGGCGGATACGGCCCTTAACCCTCGCATGAAAGTGAGTGAGATTATCGGCCGTCCTGTTGAATTCTATCTCGGCCTTACCGGGGAAGAGAAAAAGCGTAAAGTCTGGCGTCTGTTTGAGCAGATTGAGCTTGATCCTGCAGAATTTGCAAACCGCCTCCCGACCGAGCTTTCAGGCGGCCAGAAGCAACGCATTGGGATTGCGCGTGCGCTTGCGGCTGAACCTGAATTTATCATTTGTGACGAAGTGACGTCTGCCCTCGACCAATTGGTTGCCGAAGGGATTTTGAAATTGCTGGCCAATCTTCAGGATGAGATGGGCCTTGCTTACATGTTTATCACCCATGACCTCTCAACGGTGAAAGCCATTGCGGATGAAGTGGTGGTAATGAAAGACGGTGTGGTTGTTGAATCCGGTCCAAAGGATAAAATGTTCACACCACCGCACCACGCATATACCGACCTATTATTGAGTTCAGTCCCTGAAATGGACGAAAAGTGGTTGGATCGCCTGCTGAAGGAGCGTGGGGTGGATAATATCGGGGATGCTGCGGTCGGAAAGATGTCATAACATTGACGTCACCTTCTTAAACAGTAATACTTTCTTAATAAGAAAAGGGTAAACCTTTAAAATGCTTTATACCAACGGAGGAAAAATATGAGCATGAATCTTACACGACGCGGTCTAATGCAGGGTACTGCAGCGGCCGGCGTACTTGCTGCTACTGGCGTACCAGCTGTTGCTGCACCTAAGCGTGGCGGCACACTTCGCATTGGCCTTAAGGGCGCAAACACATCTGACACATGGGATGGACGTACACATTCCGATAGCTTCATGATCAACATGGGTCATGGTTGTGTGTTTGAATGTTTGACTGAAGTTATGTCAAATGGTGAGCTAACAGGCGAATTGGCTGAAAGCTGGTCCGCATCTGCAGACGCTAAAGTTTGGACATTTAAGCTACGCAAAGGCGTAAAGTTCCACAACGGTAAATCATTCGGTGCTGATGATGTGATCGAATCACTCCAGATGCACACAGCTGAAGGCGCAAAATCTGCGGCTAAGCCGATTGTTTCTGCAATCACCGAAATGAAGAAAATGGGTGAACATGAAGTTCGTCTGACCCTCAAGTCAGGCAATGCTGATTTCCCATACCTGCTGTCTGATTACCACATCATGATTTATCCTGCTGGCATGATCGAGGAAGCGATTGCTAAGGGTATCGGTACTGGTCCATATGCTGTCGTCAGCTTTGATCCAGGCGTACGCGCAGTGGTAAAGCGTGTTGACGATCACCACCTTGCTGATCGTGGCGGTTACTTCGATGGTATCGAAGCGATTGCGATTAACGATGACGCAGCACGTACAAACGCGCTGATGACAGGTCAGGTTGATGCTATTTCTGACATCGACAAGAAGACCATTCCACTCGCAAAAGCCAACCCAATGGTTAACATTCTGGAAGTTACTGGCAACATGCAGTACACCTTCCCAATGTTGACAAATGTTGAGCCTTTTGGCGACGTCAACGTACGTAAGGCACTGAAATATGCGTGTAACCGTGAAGAAATGGTTAATAAGATCCTTCAGGGCCATGGCGCTGCTGGTAACGATAACCCAATCGGTCCTGCTAACCAGTACGTGAATAACGACATCGAACAGCTTGCGTATGACCCGGATAAGTCAAAGTTCTACCTAAAGAAAGCTGGCATGACGTCACTGAACATTGACCTGTCTGCTTCAGACGGTGCGTTCTCAGGTGCGGTTGATGCCGCTCAGCTTTATCAGAACTCTGCCAAAGCTGCAGGCATTAACATCAACGTTGTTCAGGAACCTGCTGATGGTTACTGGTCAAACGTATGGCTGAAAAAGGGCTGGTGCGCATGTTACTGGTCAGGCCGTGCAACTGAAGATTGGATGTTCTCAACAGCCTACGAACGTGGTGTTCCATGGAACGACACTGGCTGGGATAACGACCGTTTCCAGAACTTGCTTCTAGAAGCACGTGCGGAACTGGATTCAAGCAAGCGCCGTGAAATGTATGGTGAAATGCAGGGTCTTGTGTCACAAGAAGGTGCCACCATCATCCCAATGTTCGCTAACTACATTGACGCCTATTCATCAAAGCTGGCCTTCAGCGGTGAAGCAGGCAACCTATGGAAGCTTGATAACTCACGCATCTGTAAGCGTTGGTGGATGGCGTAAGCCTGACGTCAACCTGACGAATACGGAAAGGGCCCCAATAGGGGCCCTTTCTTATTGCGCTAATCTCAAAAAATTTAATTAAGATGAATTTTAAACCGATCCCTGATCCACTGGTCTTGCGCGGGCGTGATGTAGTCAGGCTTATGTTCGGCCAAAATATGGCGTGCTTTTTGGTTGGCAACAGTCCATGCATCTGATGCCCCCAATTCTTCCCATAAATCAGGGTCGTTACGGTCAGCAACTTCGGGGTAGTAATAGTCACGTAACATGGCATTAATCGTGTCATCACCGCCCAAGAAATGCCCATCACCGGTAATGGCATTGGCAATGGCATCATAACTCAATGTCTCGTCATTCACCTCAATCCCGCGGATGGTGCGATAAACATGGCTCAACATCTCATTATCCAGAATAAAAGCTTCAAAGCTTGCGCCCAGCAGGCTTGCCATCATGCCTGCACTTTCATACACCATGTTTGACCCAGCCAGCCCTGCGGTCACGGCGGAAAGTGCTTTTTCCATCCCCATTTGTGCATCAACGGCTTTTGCGTCTGCCATGGATGATGCTACGCCGCCGGGCAGCCCTAACGCATTTGCAATCTGCCCTGATGCCGCATTAAGAAGTGAAATTTCACCTCCTGATCCGCTAAATGCACCTGTCCTGAGGTCAATCACAAAGGGCCAGTTCGAAAAGATCACCGGATACCCGGGGCTGATCAAATTGACCAACATTAATCCGGCCAATGTTTCGGCGGTTGATTGCGCCAACATACCCGCCAATGGTGCCGGTGCGGTTGCGCCTGATTGGGCGGCAATAATGGCATTGATCGGGATGCCGCGTTCAATCGCTTTATACGTGACTTCAACCGCATCATCACCATACCGCATGGGTGATATCACCGGGCTGATATGGACTTTGCAAAACGGTTTGTCTTTAAATGCCCCGGCCCCTCCTTGGATATAATCAAACATATCCACAATCGGGTCGATATAGGCGGCTTCGGTAAAGCTCATCCCAACAGGCTTAGTAGTGCCGCGGACCAGCGCATAGGCAGTGTTCAGCTCCACCTCAAAAATATCTTCAATATCTGTTGCGATACAACATCGCGTAAACCAGCTGATGTTATCCAGCGTATCAATGGTGCGGGTAAAATCATAAAGGTCATTAAGCGTAGATGGACGGTATACGCCGCGATCAAGGTCCAGGGTGCGCACGGCTGCACCGCCCGTCCCATAATAAACGCGGTTGCCGCCAACTTCGATATCATGTTTTGCATCTCGTCCATGCAGGATGAATGTCTTTGCCGCGCCATCAATCACGTCATCAATAAGCTGCTTGGGAAAACACAGCCGTCCGCGATCATTCAAAAAAGCACCTTTTGCCAAGGCATCTTCTTGAAAGCGTGGGTGCACATCGCCCATGCCCATTTCCGCTAATAATCGATAGGCCATATCAATGATGGATTTCAGGTCTGTTTCTGATAATGGCTTAAACGTGCCGCCAATCTGGCCAGGTGGGCAAGGGTTCGGCATTTCGCCTTTTGTTGTCCTCGCGGCAACGCGTGCGCTGCGTCCAGCTCTGGCGCTATTTTTTTTCATGATAACCCATCATTTTTTATGCTTTATTATAAACAATTAATGAAGCTATCATGACGAATAATGATCAACACTGCAATCGGCACCTAGTGCCAATATTTTAATTCATCACGAATATCATTTAGGGGGAAGTCATGCGGACTAGCGCACGCGTAGTTGTGATAGGGGGCGGTATTGCTGGGTGCTCAACATTATACCACCTAACACGTGAAGGCTGGACTGATGTGATGTTGGTGGAACGTGATGAATTGACGTCAGGCTCCACATGGCATGCGGCCGCACAGGTGACGCAATTTGGCGGCAATCAAACCTTTGTTGCGCTAAAACGTCATTCGATCAATCTTTATCGTGAATTGGCCGCAGACCCTGAATTTCCGATCAATTACCACATTACTGGCGGCATGCGCCTTGGTTATACCGACCGCCATAAAGATATTTATGAACATTACATCGCCATGGCTAAAGGCGTAGGTGTCGACTTTGAATTGATTGATGGTGCTGAAGCGGCCCGCCGCCACCCATTGATGACGGCTGATGGTGTTACTTGCGCATGGTGGGATCCTCTAGATGGTGATATCGACCCTAGTCAGTTAACCCAGGCGCTTGCCCGTAAGGCGCGTGAAGCTGGCGCTGAAGTCTTACGCTTTAATCCGGTTGAAGCCCTGACCCAAAAGCCAAATGGCGAATGGATCGTGCATACCAAAAATGGTGACATCACCGCGGAATATATTGTCAATGCCACGGGCTACCGCGTTAATGAAGTCGGCAGCATGATGGGCGTGGAACATCCTGTTATTTCCATGGAACATATGTATTTCTTAACCGACCCTATCCCAGCACTTGAGGAGATGGATGAACGTGTGCCGATCATCCGTGACCCGGGTGATGATTTCTACTCGCGTCAGGAAAAGAAAGGTCTATTAGTGGGGGTTTACGAACAGGCGTGTAAGACGTTTGGCATGGACGGCATTGACCCTGACTTCACCATGGCGCTTTGCCCGAATGACCTTGACCGCTGTCTTGATAACATGGAACGTATTTTCGAACGTCTTCCTGCCTTGACCGAAACGGGAATTCATACCGTGGTAAATGGGCCGATCACCTATTCGGCTGATGGGATGCCGTTGGTTGGCCAAATCCCCGGTGTTCAGAACGCTTTTGCATGCCTTGGCTTACGTGCTGGCATTGGTGAAGGCGGTGGGCATGGTAAAATTCTGGCTGAAACGATTGTCCATGGTGAAAGTGAATGGGATGCTTGGTTTTTAGACCCGCGGCGTTTCACGCAGCATGCCAATACGCAATTTACCATGTATAAATCCATCGAAGATTATCAGATGGAATTTCATTACCACGAACCGCATGAATACCGTCCGGCAGGGCGTCTTGCGCGCACCACGCCGCTTTATCCGGTACTTGATGGGATGCATGCTGAATTTGGTGTGGTCAATGGCTGGGAACGTGCATTGATGTTCCCGCCCGAAGGTTTTGTAGATGAACCGGGCTATCGCTTTAATGCCGCACGTGAAGCGATCATCAAGGCTGAAGTTGAAAATACCCGCGACAATGTTGGTATTATGGAAGTCTCGGGCTTCTCACGTTTTGCCCTTAAAGGTGATAATGTCTTGGCGGCAATGGACCGTTTAATCGCGGGTAAAATGCCGCGTGAAGGCCGTATCAGCCTCAGCTATCTGCTCACGCAAAAAGGTAATATCCTCAGTGAAGCTACCTTGGCACATATCGCACCAGATACCATCTGGTATGGCGCTGCAGCGGCGGCTGAATGGCATGATCAAGACTGGCTCAATACTCATTTGGGTGAAGGCGTCACGGTCACAAACCTATCGCAAAGCCATACGGCCCTTGTCTTGGCAGGGCCAAAGACGCGTGACTTATTGGCCGCGGTTGCGCCGCATGAAGACTGGTCACATAAAGGCTTCCCGATGATGGCCGCACGCCGTGTGGTGATCGGTCATGCCGAAGCCATGGCAATGCGCGTCAGCTATTCTGGTGAACTTGCCTTTGAACTTCATATCCCGAACGAACAGCTTTATTTGATGTGGGTGATATTTATGGGGGCAGGGGGGGCATTTGGGCTTAAGCCTTTTGGCCTTTATGCGGCAGAATCCATGCGCCTTGAAAAAGGTTATCTGCATTGGAAAGCTGATCTGCTTGTTGAATTTAACCCATTGGAAACTGGTCTTGATCGTTTCATTAATCGTGATAAGCCTGACTATATTGGCCGCGAAGGGTTTGAAAAAATGATCCAAACCGGACCTCGCAAACAATTTGCGGTGATGGTGGTGGATGCGGATCATGCGCCGGCCCATGCAGGTGATCCTATCTTCAAGGGTGATGCCCAAGTTGGTTCCGTCACCTCTGGCGGTTATGGCCACCGGGTGGGCAAGAATATCGCCTATGGCTTTATTGATCCGGAAATTACAGCGAATGATGGGTTATCCGTGGGCATCTTGGGTGAAAAGTTTCCAGCCCATATCACGGTGGACGCACTGTATGATCCTGAAAATAAACGTGTCCGCGGGGAATAAATGTTGAATTGTCGGCGTTGATCGCGTCTATTTGGGCGGGGTATTTTGTGAATAAAACTATCCCCGTCTAACCGGATAGGCTCATGACTGAATTTTTTGCGCTGGCACTGAAACTTATGCTCGACGGTAATCACCAACTTCTTGAGGTGGTGACCCGCTCTCTTTATGTCAGCTTTTCTGCTGTTGGGCTGGCGGCATTAATAGGTATCCCCTTAGGCAGTGTGCTTGCCTCGACCTCTTTTCCAGGGCGGCGGGTTGTTATCATCATGATCAACGCATTGATGGGGTTGCCGCCAGTGGTGGTTGGCCTTGGCATTTATCTCTTATTATCACGGTCTGGGCCGTTTGGGGTTTTTGGTCTTTTATATACGCCTGCTGCCATGATCATTGCGCAAACGGTCTTGATCATGCCCATCATCACGGCCTTAACTCGTCAGGAAATTGAAAATCTTAACGCAGAATATAATCAGCAATTAACCTTATTTGGCCTTACCCCAGCCCAGCGCAGTCTTGTGCTAATTTATGAAGGCCGCTTTCAGCTCACCACCGCATTATTGGCTGGTCTTGGCCGCGCCATGGCCGAAGTAGGGGCCGTCATTATCGTTGGCGGTAATATTGACCATTTTACGCGTGTGATGACCACCTCAATCACGCTTGAAACATCACGCGGTAATCTTGCGATGGCATTGGCGCTTGGGATGATACTGATAGGTCTTACAATCATTATCAATGGTCTTGCTATGTGCTTGCGCTGGTGGGGGGAGCGTCGTTATGGTCATGCCTAACCTTACCGCTGGCATCACCCCTGTGCATGTTGGCCTTGAAGACGTGTCTGTCACTTTAGGCGGTGTTCAGGTGCTAAACAATGTCACGCTTCACTTTAATGCACCAGAAATCACCGTCATTCTTGGCCCTAATGGTGCAGGTAAAAGCACGTTTCTGTCGGCTATTTCAGGTCTCTTGCCGTTGACATCAGGGCGTCAATACCGCCGTGATGCTCATGGTGCAGATGTGCCGATCACGCGTCTTGGTTATGTGTTGCAACAACCGGTGATATTTCGGCGCAGCGTGTTGCAAAACTGTCATATGGCGATGCAGGCCGCAGGTCTTGATCCACGCAACAACATAACCCACCGTGATGACGTGTTGTCGTTAATGGCGATTGACCACCTTATTCATAAATCAGCCACCCAACTCTCACAAGGTGAACGTCAACGGCTTGCGGTTGCACGGGTGATGTTGATGCGCCCCGGCATCTTGATGCTTGATGAAGCCACCAACTCTCTTGATCAATTTTCAATTGAAATTCTGGAGACGCAAATACGCCGCTATGCTGATGCGGGGTTGCCCGTGCTGTGGGTAACCCACAGCCAAGAGCAGGCCAAACGCATGGCTGACCGCATTGTCATCATAGATAAAGGGCTGGTCACCAGTGACCAGCCTGCCGCTAAATATTTTGGCTAAGACTTACGTCAGCAGGTCAATATCTTCATCAGAAAGGTTTCCGGGCACAATCGTGATCGGGATACGGCAGACAGCAGCACCTTTCGTTGTCAGATAATTAATCAATGGGCCAGAGCTTTCACCATTGGTGTTGCCGCCCAAGATCAGCATAGAAAATGAATTTTCTTCATCAATCAGATTGATAAGCTCAACCTTCGGGTCACCTTCACGCAAATAAACTGCCGGCATTTTTCCGGTAAGCTCATTGATATAATCGCCATTCACCTTCAGTAAGTTTTCAGCTTCCGTGCGGGCTTCGTCACGCATCAATTCACCAACACCTGCCCAATGCTGGAACTCTGCAGGTGGAATGCAATACATCAGCGCAATGCGGCCATCAAGGCGTGCTGCACGGCGTGCTGCATAATAAAGGGCTTGGTGCAATTCCTCGGAATCATCAACAACAACCAGAAAGACACGTTCAGCATCATCTTTTACAGATTTTTTAGGCGCCATGTGATCAACCCCCTATATGCGATATACGCTATTTACGAAATGCAACGGCGGCAAGCCAGCCTGATGCAACTGCAAATATGATAGCAAAGATTCCGTAAAAAGGCGCGTAGTGATGCGCAAAATAATAAATCTTTGCGCTAAGCCCGCTTTTTACCACATCAAGCTTGGTCATGCTGTCATCCAAGACTGCACCGTCACGGAAGTGAATTGTTCGCACTTCATATTCCCCGGGTATAATATTTGCAGGGATTTGGATATTTGTTCGGAACAACACATCACCGATGACATCAATCGCGCCGGTTTTTTCGCTCCATAGGCCTGTTTTTTTCATGTTACGAATTAATGCAGGTTTCCATTCATCTAATGGGCCTTCATCAATGCTACTTTCAGGCGCTAACTTAAACGGGATATGTTCAAACCCGATCTTATTGATCCGCATGGTGTTGGTGCTGGCAATATCTTCCAGCGGGCGGGTCGATAAAACATGATAAAAACTTGGCATCCCAACAACGTCGGCATTTTCAGTATTAAGCCAAATACCCACCACTTTTTCTTTGCGGCGCACTGAAATTTTCTTCGATGGTCCTGTTACAATAATGGCAATATCGTCGATGCTTGCACGTTTCAATGCGCCAAAAAGCAACAGCTCAGCACCATTAAAATCTGTGGTGATCTGAACGGAACGTTGGTCCAGATCAGCAACCAGTTTTTCTACCGCAAGTGCCATATTGGACCCTGCAATCAATGCGGCCCCTACTAAGGCAATTTTCATAAAACTAGTGGAGAGCAGACGTGCGATCATCTTAAAAACTCCAGTGAATAAATATCATCTGGCGTGATCACAACATCAAAGACCAGTTTGCCGCAGACCATCAACACCAGTAGGGCCAACAGGCCGCGCAATTGCTCACCCTTTAGCAACGCACCAATGCGGGTACCAAACTGTGCACCGATAACGGCACCAAACAGCAACAACCCAGCCAATACAATATCAACAGTCTGTGTCTGCACGGATTGCAGGAAGGTGACGTTTGCCGTCACGAAAATAATCTGAAATAGGGAGGTGCCAACGACCACGGATGTTGGCATGCCCAACAAGTAAATCATGGCTGGAACCATAATAAATCCGCCGCCTACACCCATGATGGCAGAAAGAACGCCAACCAATGCACCGACACCAAATGGCAGCAATGCTGAAATATAAAGCTTTGATTTGCGGAAGCGCATTTTAAACGGCAGCCCATGCAGCCAATTATGCTGATGCAGCTTCCCACGTTTTGCGCCAGGTTGGCGTGATTTCATGATGGCGCGGATGCTTTCAACCAGCATTAGACTGCCAATCA
>CBFIAO010000019.1:0-24554 GCA_965660595.1 Puniceispirillales bacterium (SeqCode)
GAAGCGGCCCGCATGATGGTTCGTGTCGTGGTCCAGTTGACCTTATTGGCCATGGTGGCGATGGCGACGATTGTCTTATGGGCATCAGGGCGATAAGGCATGGCGGCACGATTTTCATTCAGCCGCCGCAGCGCGGCAAGCTTGGCAACGCTTGACCATGATTTACAGCGGGTGGCGCGGTTAGCGTTGAAAATGACTCGCATCGATTTCACCATTATTTCAGCCCGCAGAACCTTGCAAGAACAACGCAGATTGGTGGCGGCCGGAAAGTCGCAAACCTTGCGGTCACGTCATTTAAAAGGTGAAGCGCTGGATTTTGTGCCCCTTGACCCTGTTACCGGGAAAGGTGTGTTTAACCGTGCATTGGCCATCGAGGTGGCCGTCGCCTTTATGGATGCAGGGCAGGTGTTGAATTGCCCTGTTAAATGGGGCGGCACGTGGCGTGATTTTGAAGATATCCCGCATATTGAAATGTTGCGCAGAAGTAAATCACGTTAGGCCTTACGATTTAATGGCCTGACCATGGGTTATAAGAAGCGCTAGTTCGGGGTGCGTGTTCAGGGTGCGTGTTCAGACGGCGCGGCTGGCGGCAAAACGTGCTGCTTCCATCAAAAAGTCACGTGCGTCACTTGTTGGAAAAGCTGCAAGATGTGCTTCTGCTGCTGCCGCATGACGGCGGGCTTCCGCTAACGACCGTGCGATCGTGTCATGGGTTGTGATCAGGCGCTGTGCTTCGGCCAAGTCACCATCTTGGATATCACCTTCGGTTAAGGTGCGGGTCCAAAACGCCTTTTCTTCCGCATTGCCATCATGATAGGCCATCATCACCGGCAGGGTGGTTTTGCCTTCATTAAAGTCATCACCCACCGATTTGCCCAAAGTGCCTTCATCAGCGGCGTAATCCAGCGCATCATCTGTGATTTGAAACGCGATACCCAGCGCCATGCCATAATCTTTAAGGGCGGCGGTTAAATCATCATCAGCATGAGCGATCATGCCGCCAGCTTCTGCCGCGGCGGCAAAAAGTTCGGCCGTCTTGCCGATGATAACGCTGAGATAATCCTGGATGTCGGTATCAGGCTTGCCTGCGATCATCATTTGCTGAATTTCACCTTCGGTGATGCGCGCAGATGCCGTTGAAAGCCGCCCAAGAACAGCAATATTGCCCGTTTCAACCATGAGTTCAAACGCACGCGCAAACAAGAAATCCCCCACCAATACAGATGCTTCATTTCCCCAAATTGCGTTGGCCGTTTCTTGGCCGCGGCGCATATCACTTTCATCAATCACATCATCATGCAGTAAAGTCGCGGTATGGATAAATTCAACCGCCGCCGCCAGTTTTGCAACGTTACCGCGGATGATGCCATCAGTCAGATTAGGCTGCACCATCATGGCGCCAGCTAGCGTCAGCATGGGGCGAACACGTTTGCCGCCAGAGGCAACCAAATGCCCCGCCAGTGTTGGAATAAGGTCAATGTCGCTCTGCATACGGTCCACAATGATCGCGTTGACATCAGTCATGGCTGATGCGGTTAAGTCGATCAACGGGGTAAGCGATGGTGCAGACGGATTAGTCATCATATGTCCTTAGCGAAGTCGAAATGACGTATATGCTACCGTGATGAATGCGTGACAACACAGCTTGTGTCAATAGTTCTGTCCGTATTATCACGATCCATAGCATTTCTTTACAGGGTGCATATCGTCGCGCTACACTCAACCCTATGAAAGATATCTTGACCATTACCGACCCTGTTCGCATTAGCTTTATCGAAGCGTTGCTTAAAGAAGCAGGCGTTGTCTACATGATCCGTGATGGTCATATGGCCGATTTATTGGGCCAGCAAAATGGGCTTTTTCCGCGCCGATTAGCGGTGGATAATGACCAAGTGTTGCAAGCAGAACGTATCTTAAAAGGTGCTGAGCAATTTTATGATGAATAAAGCTGCGTTGCCTGAAGTCAGCTGTGATGATTGGTATGGGGGGCGGCTGCGCTTAACCCAACCAAAAAGCGGCTTTCGCGCCAATCTGGATGCGATCTTACTGGCGGCGGCAGTGCCAGTTAACGCGCAATATGTGCTTGAGCTTGGGGCTGGGGTTGGGGGTGCTGCCTTGGCCCTTGCTGCACGATTGCCAAAAGTATCTGTGCTGGCGGTGGAGCGTGATCCTTTTATCGCCAAGCTGCTGGTCAAGAATATTTCAGATAATAACCTGACTGACCAAGTGCGGGCGCAAGAGGGTGATGCGTTTGCAGCTGGTTCTGAACAAGACCCTGAACATAACCCTAAACATAATTGGGCAAATAGCTGGGATGGCCGCCATGATGTGGTGATGATCAACCCACCTTATAATGATGCATCATCCACGTTATCAGATGATGCGTATCGCCGTGATGCCATGGCCGAAGGTGATTTGGTGCGGTGGATTAAGGCGGCAGCAACAGGACTTGTTCATAAAGGGCGGCTTGTCATGATCAGCCGTGCAGATCGGCTTGATGATGTGATGGCAGGGCTGACCCCGATCTTTGGTGACATTTCTATCCGCGCTATCCATACAATGGCGGAAAAGCCTGCCAAGCGTGTGCTGATATCTGCCCGTAAAGGGGTTGAGGGTCCGGTGGTCATGCTGCCGCCTTTTGTGGTCGGTGACAGTACTGGCCAAGATAGTGATGATATGGCGGCGGTTAATCCTGGCGGCGGCAGTATTGATATGATCCCACCCGGACGGCAGATGGCAAAGTTAAGCCTGCCTGATTTTTAACGTAAACAGCGCGAGGTTATCGCAGCGGATATACCTTGAAAACCGCCGTGATACATCATAACTATTATATATGTTTAAATTTATTAAAAGCCTCTTTGGCAAGTCTCCCCCAACCGTTCCAGTCGTGCGCTTGCAAGGTATGATCGCCGCATCTTCAGGCCCGCGACGTGGGCTGTCTATGGCGATGATCGCCCCGTTATTAGATAAAGCCTTTGCGGTGAAAAATGCGCCTGCTGTGGCCATTGTTATCAATTCACCTGGCGGATCACCAGTACAGTCATCATTAATTTTTGACCGCATTCGTCATTTATCAACAACACATAACACACCGGTGCTGGCTTTTGTTGAAGATGTCGCGGCATCTGGCGGATATTGGCTGGCTTGTGCAGGGGATGAAATTTACGTTAATCCAGCATCTGTGATTGGGTCCATCGGGGTTGTGTCTGCTGGGTTTGGTTTTGAGGGCGCGATTGAAAAGCTGGGCATTACGCGGCGTGTTTATACCGCAGGAAAACGTAAGGTGATGCTGGACCCGTTTCAGCCTGAACATGAGGACGATATCGCGCATTTAAAAACGCTGCAGCAAGATATACATGACCAGTTTATTGCGCTGGTTAAATCATGCCGCGGGACCAAGTTAACAGCTGAAGATGATGTGCTGTTTTCTGGCGCGTTCTGGACAGGCAATAAAGCGATGGCATTGGGCCTAGTGGATAAAATTGGTGAGCTGCGCACCACGCTCAAATCGAAATTTGGTGACAAGGTTGAAATTAAACTGATCGAGCCGAAAAAGTCACTCTTTGGGATGGGCAGCGGTGCAAGTGGGGTGGCTGATAAATTTTCAGGCGCGCTGGCCGAAGCGTCCATCGACCATTTAATTGATGTGGCAGAAGAAAAAACAGCACGTGGCCGTTTCGGACTCTAGGAGAGATTACCCATGTTTACCCCGACAAAATTAATCATTCTCGGGCTTATCCTGTTTGTGGTCTGGACTATATTTAAGATGATCGAAAAACGAAACGCTGTTGCCCAGGATAAAAAAGATGAGGCCAAAAAAGGTGCTGCCATTGATTTGCAGGAATGTGCGGCCTGTGGTGCATGGGTGGATGCGCCGTGTGGTAAAGAAAACTGCCCGATCAAGAGTTGATGCAACGGCTTCGATCCTATATGGTGCGGCCAGATATCAAAGGCCGATTTAAATGACTGATACCGTAGATAACACCGCCATTAAAAAAAGCTTTCAATCTATCATTCTGACCCTGCAGCAATATTGGGCAGATCAAGGTTGTGTGATCCTTCAGCCTTATGACATGGAAGTTGGGGCAGGGACATTCCATCCGGCCACGACGTTGCGGTCACTTGGGCCTGATGATGTGTGGAATGCAGCTTATGTTCAGCCATCGCGTCGACCAGCAGATGGCCGTTTTGGGGATAACCCAAACCGCTTGCAACATTATTACCAGTTTCAAGTTATTATGAAGCCGTCACCGGACAATGCGCAGGATTTGTATTTAGGATCGCTTGAGGCGATTGGCCTGAACCCATCTGAACATGATGTGCGATTTGTTGAAGACGATTGGGAATCCCCAACGCTGGGGGCGGCAGGCCTTGGTTGGGAAGTCTGGTGTGACGGCATGGAAGTGTCACAGTTTACGTATTTTCAGCAAGTGGGTGGCATTGAGTGTGATCCGGTGCCGGTTGAGCTAACCTATGGGCTTGAACGGTTGGTGATGTTTATCCAAGGTGTTGATAACGTCTATGACCTTGATTGGGATGGCGTGCCGAAAGACAAAGGCGGCAAAGTCTATGGTGATATTTTCCATATGGCCGAAGTTGATTACTCGCACCATAATTTTGAACGTGCCAATACCGATATGTTGATGCAGCATTTCTTGGATGCAGAAAAAGAATGTGCAAGCTTGCTGGCGGGTGATAAGCCGTTGCCATTGCCTGCCTATGACCAATGCATGAAAGCCAGTCATTTGTTTAACTTGCTTGATGCGCGCGGTGTTATCTCCGTTGCTGAACGTCAAGGTTATATTGGGCGTGTGCGTAATTTGGCAAAAGCATGCTGTGAAGCTTGGGTGGCGGCAGGTGCTGCGACTAAAGCTACATCCGATAAGGCAGGGGCATAGTCATGGCTGAATTATTTGTTGAATTATTCGGTGAAGAAATTCCTGCACGGATGCAAGTAGCAGCCGAAGCACGATTGTTGGATATGGTGACAAAAGGACTTGATGATGCTGGCCTGACCAGCAATGCAGGTGATGATGCAATGTCTTGGTCTGGTCCAAGACGTCTTGCCATTGCCATTAAAAATGTGGCGGCGAAACAGGCAGATCTGCATGAAGAACGCCGCGGTCCACGTGCCGATGCCCCAGCGCAAGCGATTGAAGGTTTTCTTAAAGGGGCAGGCATCACCCGTGAGGATGCAGAGATAAGATCAACCCCAAAAGGTGATTTCCTGTTTGCGGTTATCAATACATCTGGACGTGATGCGGTAGATGTTATCCCTGAGTTAATCGCGCAGATATTGGCAGATTTCACCTGGCCTAAAAGCATGCGCTGGGGGAAGTCAACGCGGCGTTGGGTTCGTCCACTGCACCGCGTGAGTGTGCTGTTTGATGGCACACCGCTTGATGGGTCATTTGACCTTGGTGGCGGGCAGGTGGTCACATTTGGTGCTGCAACACTTGGCCACCGGATGATTTCACCTGAAGAAATTAGCCTTAACAATAGCAGCAGTTATGATGCGTCTTTGGCGGCGCATGCGGTGATCGCAAGCCGTGCCCAACGTGAAGATATGATCACTGATGCGATGAATGCACTTGCTGACGCCGAACATCTGGTGGTGCGTGACGACAAAGGTTTGATGGCTGAGGTCACAGGGCTTGTTGAATATCCGCATCCGGTAATGGGGCGTATTGATGAAGCCTTTATGGCCTTGCCGCCAGAAGTGTTGATCACCTCAATGCGTAGCCATCAAAAATATTTTGCGGTGCAAACCTCCGAAGGTGAGCTGGCGCCTTATTTTGTGACGATATCCAATATGACGCCGGATGATGCACGCGATGTGATGATCCGCAAAGGGAATGAACGTGTGTTGCGCGCACGCTTGGCGGATGCTGACTTTTTCTGGGCACAAGATAAAGCCGCCCCATTGGCCGATAACATTGACCGTCTTGCAGGCATTACCTTCTTTGAAGGATTAGGAACAATGGGGGCGAAAGCTGCGCGTATTTCAACGCTGGCCGCACATATCGCCTCAATGATTGGTGCAGATAAGTCGGCAGCGGCACGTGCTGGATTGCTGGCCAAGGCTGATCTGGTGTCTGAAACGGTGGGTGAGTTTCCAGAGCTTCAAGGTATTATTGGCGGATATCTGGCGATTGATGATGAAGGCCGTGATGTGGCTGATGCTATCGCAGGGCATTATAAGCCTGAAGGGCCGGGGGAGACAGCACCATCCGCGCCATTAACCATGGCGGTGGCATTGGCCGATAAGATTGACACATTGGTTGGTTTCTTTGGTGTTGGTGCGGTGCCTACCGGGTCTAAAGACCCTTATGCCTTGCGGCGGTCAGCCCTTGGGATTATCCGCATTATTGTGGAAAATAACCTGCCGATTAAGCTGATGCCATTATTGACGGAAGCAGCGGCATCATACCAATTTGATGATGTGCCTGAAGGCCTGATGCCATTTATGCAAGACCGGATGAAAGTATGGATGCGTGATCAGGGCATTCGTCATGACGTTGTAACCGCAACATTGCGTGAGCATGATGATAAGGCTGATGATCTGGCCCATATCGTGGCCATGGCAAAGGCGGTGGCATCATTGCTGATGACCGAAGAAGGCCAAGGCTTGATGGCAGGATATCGCCGTGCATCCAATATTCTGGCAGCCGAAGAAAAGAAAGACGGCGTTACTTATGGCAGTGCTGTTTCATCTGCGGCGTTCACATCTGAAGATGAACAACTTATTTTTGATCAGGTGGAAGCGATCCGCGGATTGCCGACAGCGACGACAGATGAAGCGATCACTTATTTGACAAGACTAGGCGGATTACGCGGGCCAATTGATGTTTTCTTTGATGGTAATACCGTTAATGATGATGACCCAGCAATCCGTGAAAACAGGCTTAATCTGCTGGGCAGTATACGAGATGTCATGCAGAAATTTGCAGATTTTGCAGCAATTGAAAACTAACCTAATTAAAGACAAGGCATTAAAAGATGACACAGTGGGTTTATAGCTTTGGTGGTGGTAAAACTGAAGGCAACGCATCCATGCGCGAGTTGCTGGGCGGCAAAGGTGCAAACCTTGCTGAGATGAGTGAGATCGGACTACCGGTGCCGCCAGGCTTCACCATTTCTACCGAAGTCTGCACCCATTATTATGATAATGAACATCAATACCCATCAAGCTTGCGCGATGATGTGACCGCAGCGATCACCGCAGTGGAAGCCGCAACCAACCTTAAATTTGCAGACCCTGTAAACCCGCTTTTATTATCGGTACGTTCTGGATCACGGGCATCAATGCCTGGGATGATGGATACCGTGCTAAACCTTGGCTTGAATGCAGAGGTGGTCAAAGGGCTTGCTGCAAAAACAGGTGATAAGCGCTTTGCGTGGGATTCCTACCGCCGCTTTATTCAGATGTTTGGTGATGTCGTTATGGGCGTAGACCATGGTCTTTTTGAGGACGCGCTGGAAGATATGAAAGATGCAAAAGGCATTTATGATGATGTCGATCTGACGGGTGATGACCTTGAAACATTGGTGGAACAATATCTAAACATTGTGGAAACAGAGAGCGGGAAGCCGTTCCCACAAGACCCGACAATCCAACTTTGGGGCGCGATCGGGGCCGTTTTTGATAGCTGGATGAATCAGCGTGCCATCACCTATCGCCGCTTGAATAATATTCCAGCCGAATGGGGTACTGCGGTTAATGTGCAGTCGATGGTGTTTGGCAATATGGGTGATGATTGTGCGACAGGTGTTGCGTTTACCCGTAATCCATCCACTGGTGAAAATGCTTTTTATGGTGAGTTTTTGGTCAATGCCCAAGGTGAGGATGTGGTGGCTGGTATCCGCACCCCCCGCAACTTAACCGTAGAAGAACGTAACGCCAGCGGTAATGACCAGCTGTCTATGCAGGAAGAAATGCCAGAAGTGTTTGCCCAATTGGATGAAACACGGACTATTCTGGAAAACCATTACCGCGATATGCAGGATCTTGAATTTACTATTCAAGAGGGGCGCCTTTACATGCTGCAAACGCGCAGCGGTAAGCGGACAGCAGAGGCAGCACTTCGGATGGCGGTAGAGATGGCTGAAGAAGGCTTGATCACCAAAGATGAAGCGATCATGCGTGTTGATGCGGCGTCATTGGACCAGCTGTTGCACCCAACCTTGGATAAGTCTGCGGAAAAGACCGTGTTAACGCGCGGTCTTCCTGCATCACCTGGGGCTGCATCTGGTGAAGTTGTGTTAACCGCCGATAAAGCAGAAGAAATTGCCGCATCAGGCAAGCCTGTCATTCTAGTGCGTCTTGAAACAAGCCCCGAAGATATTCATGGGATGCATGCCGCAACAGGTATTTTGACGGCACGTGGCGGGATGACAAGCCATGCTGCCGTGGTGGCGCGCGGCATGGGGCGTCCATGTGTGTCGGGTGCTGGTGAGGTTGGTATTGATGATGACGCTGGCGTTGTTCATATCGGCAATGTCAGCGTAAATGCAGGTGATATCATCACGATAGATGGCGGCACAGGTGAGGTGTTTCTTGGCGCTGTGCCAACCATTCAGCCAAAACTTTCAGGCGCGTTTGGAAGTCTGATCAGTTGGGCAGATGAAGCCCGCCGCATGAATATTCGTGCCAACGCAGAAACGCCATTGGATGCAAAAACTGCACGCGATTTTGGTGCTGAGGGTATTGGACTATGCCGCACAGAACATATGTTCTTTGATGCAGACCGAATTGTGGCAATGCGTGAAATGATCATGGCGGCAGATACCAAAGGGCGTGAAACAGCGCTGGCAAAATTATTGCCGATGCAACGTGAAGATTTCACGGAACTGTTCCGCATCATGGCAGGCCTGCCAGTGACAATTCGTCTTTTAGACCCACCATTACATGAGTTTTTACCACATAATGCGGATGAGCTGGCAGATGTTGCCGCCGCCGCAGGTGTATCGGTTAAAGTTGCAAAAGAACGTGCGCTTAAGCTTAATGAAGCCAACCCTATGCTGGGGCATCGTGGGTGTCGTCTTGCCATCACTTATCCTGAAATTTGTAGCATGCAGGCCCGGGCTATTTTTGAAGCAGCAAGCAAGGTCCAGCAAGAGGGCGGCGCGACAGTATTAGCCGAAATTATGGTGCCATTGGCCGCCACCGCACGTGAAGTTGAGATTTGTAAAGATATTATCAATGATACGGCCGCCGCCGTTGAAGCCGAAACAGGCATCAAGGTTGATTATATGGTGGGGACCATGATTGAGCTGCCGAGGGCGGCACTGGTTGCTGATGAGATTGCGGTTGAAGCTGAATTTTTCTCATTCGGGACAAATGACCTGACGCAAACAGCATTAGGCATTAGCCGTGATGATGCTGGGCAATTCCTGCGTGAATACGCTGATGCAGATATCTATCCGATTGACCCGTTTGTTTCGGTTGATGTGGATGGTGTCGGCAGTCTGGTGAAGGTAGGGGTTGAACGTGGCCAAGCCGCGCGCCCTGGCATTAAGTTGGGCGTTTGTGGTGAACATGGCGGGGATCCCGCATCTATCGATTTCTTTGAAAGTGTCGGTCTTGATTATGTGTCTTGTTCCCCATTTCGTGTACCCATCGCGCGTCTTGCTGCCGCGCAGGCGGCGATTACCCATAAGAAATAATTCAACGTCAGTGGCACAAGTTGGGCATTGATATTGGATTAAAAAAAGGCCGGATTATTCCGGCCTTTCTTCTTGGGGGATAGGTCTAGCTGGCTTTTCCAGAAACAATTTTGGGCTTATCAACCTTGGCCTGATCATTATTGATATTAATCCGGCGCGGCTTCATGGCATCTGGGATAACGCGTTCAAGTTCAATATGAAGCAGCCCATCGGCCATGCGTGCGCCACTGATTTGAATAAAATCAGCAAGCTGGAATCTGCGTTCAAAATTACGTCCGGCGATGCCGCGATGCAGATAGGTGACATCTTCGGGTGCTTCGGTATCGTTCTGTGTGCCGCGAATGATCAAGGTCTGGTCATGGATAGTGACCTCTAGGTCATTTTCACCAAAGCCAGCAACCGCCATTGAAATACGGTATGTGTCTTCGCCATGGCGCTCAATATTGTAGGGCGGCCAATTTGATTGAGCGTCTGCGCCACTTGCCATCATGTTATCAACAAGATTGGCCATGCGGTCAAACCCAATGGCGGTACGGAATACGGGTGTAAGGTCAAGTCTGTTCATAGCATCCTCCTTAAGCAATGCATGATTTAAAACCTATCTGCCACGACAAGATATGCAGGATAGGTACATTATGTTGCGCCCCATCATGGCGGCGCATGAAGTATCAACACCGGTATGGCTGCTGATAATATTTAGGTAAGCATGGCACAAAGAGATTTCAAGAGGCGGTGACCACGGCAATTAATGCACATAAAAAAAGCCGCCCTGAGGCGGCTTTTAAAACAATGTCTTGTGATGTTACTTAACACCAAGGCCGGCAAAACGCTTGTTAAAGCGGGCCACCATACCACCTGCATCAAGGATGCGGTGCTGGCCAGTCCAGGCAGGGTGTGATTTCGGGTCAATATCCAGCTTAAGTACGTCGCCTTCTTTGCCCCAAGTTGAGCGGGTCTTATATTCTGTCCCGTCGGTCATCACGACTGTAATCTCGTGGTATTTTGGGTGAATGTCTTTTTTCATAACTATGTCTCCAGTAGTCACCATTCCGACGGTGACCTGTTGATGTGAGACGTGTATACAATCTTGTATCGACCTGTGCAAGTATTTTGGCGGTGTCTTTATGCGATCTGTTTTTTTAAGGCTTGGCCTTATATGCAGGCATGTCACCGCCAATTTTTATGGTAGATTGATTTATGACTAAAACGAACGACCATTTAAACACTGCACAACGCCCTGATTCTGCAGCGTCAGCACCAATTGGTGCATTGCGCACATTATGGCCATGGGTGCGTCCACATCGCCGCCAAGTTTTTTATGCTTTTGGCGCTATTTTAACAGTTTCTGCGGCGTTGTTATCACTTGGTCAGGGCATCAGATTCCTAGTGGATCACGGCTTAAGTCAAGGCGACGGCAGTACCCTTGATATCGCGGTGATGATATGCGTCGGCATCACGGCAACCTTAGCAATTGGTAGTTATTTTCGCGCGGTCCTTATCAATAAAGTTGCTGAACGTGTGATGACTGATATCCGCAAAGCGGTATTTGGGCACACGCTTAATTTATCCACGTCATGGTTTGAGCAAGCACGCACAGGTGATGTGATGTCGACTATTTCCGTCGACACAACGTTGATACAAACGGTGATGGCATCATCATTATCCATGTCGATCCGCAATATTATGGTGATGACTGGCGGTATCATATTGGTGATTTTAACATCGCCAAAATTGACCTTGATTATCCTTGGGGTGATCCCATTGGTCATTGTGCCAGTGGTGGTATTGGGGCGTCGTTTGCGATCGCAATCAAGATTAGCACAAGACAGGCTGGCCCAAGTGTCGGTAGAGGCTGAAGAAGCCTTAACAGCCATCAGAACCATCCATGCTTTTGCGCGGCAAGACGATATTGCAGGGCGATTTGCCAAGGTGGCGGAAGAAAGCCATCATGCGGCGATCAAGCGCGTCATGTTGCGGGGCTTGTTAAGCGGGGTTGTGATC
The DNA here is from genome assembly GCA_965660595.1 of Puniceispirillales bacterium (SeqCode). Taxonomy (GTDB): domain Bacteria; phylum Pseudomonadota; class Alphaproteobacteria; order Puniceispirillales; family UBA1172; genus JAGWAQ01. Next base: position 11,668 of record CBFIAO010000019.1, read on the forward strand.
TTCCTCGTGTTTACGGCCATTAGCTTTATCTTATGGGTAGGCGGTAAAGACCTGGTCGCGGGAACAATGTCAGCAGGCGATCTATCTGCATTTGTGTTTTATTCAGCCTTGGTGGCGTCTTCAGTTGGTGCACTTTCTGATGTAAGTGGAGAGCTGCAACGTGCTGCAGGCGCGGCAGAACGTGTTGCCGCATTATTACGTGAAGAGCCTGATATTGTTGATCCTGATAATCCTGTGCCATTAAAACAAGGTCAGCTTGATATTGCATTTGAAGATGTATCATTCAGCTATGCCAGCCGCCCAAGCTTACCCACCATTAATGGTATTGACCTTCATATCGCTGCATCAGAACGTGTTGCCATTGTTGGGCCAAGTGGGGCAGGTAAATCAACATTGTTGAGTTTGATTTTACGGCTTGATGATCCGACGAAAGGTGTCATTAAAATTGACGGCGTTGACGTGCGGCAGTTACGCATGATTGATCTGCGCGGTGCGATGGGGTTTGTGCCGCAAGAAACCGCTTTATTCACTGGAACGGTGCATGAAAATATTGCCTTTGGTAGGCCAAATGCAAATGCAGATGATGTCATCAATGCCGCACAACAAGCCTTTGCCCATGATTTTATCATGGATATGCCTTCTGGGTATGACACAGCTATTGGTGAGAAGGGCGTACGGCTTTCTGGTGGGCAGCGGCAACGTATTGCTATTGCACGGGCTATTTTACGTGACCCAAATATCCTTTTGTTGGACGAGGCGACGTCATCGCTTGATGCGCAATCTGAAAAAGCAGTCAGTGCTGCCTTGAATAACTTGATGGCAAATCGGACAACCGTTGTTATTGCGCATCGCTTATCAACTGTTATTAATGCTGATCGAATTATCGTGCTTGACCACGGTAACGTGGTGGCAACAGGACATCATGATGAGTTGTTAACGAAGTCACCGCTTTACCATGAATTGGCGTCACTCCAGTTTTTAACCTAAGGTTTTGGCAGGATATGTAACTGCATATCAAGCGTAACACCGGTCACGACATCACGAAGTTGGAAGCCGGCAAAACCTGGATATTCATGTTCTGGCCGAGTAAATATAGCGGCGCTTTCTCCAGTTATCTTATATTCCCCGTTTGTGGTACGCAGTATCAACGCAGATAAAATGCCATGCAAGACATCGCCGTCGACAAAGTCAAAAGAAATACTGCCGCGAAGATCTTGGGCTAATCCGTTTCCTAAATCGATATGATCAATGGTCATAATATTGCTGTCATAGTTGATCAAAATTGATGCTTCGCCGATGAGATATGGCGTATCACAAGGCGCGCCAATGCAATAAAGTTCGGCTTCGGCAGTATATATTTCATATGAAAGTGTTGAGGCGGGCGGTGATGCCGTAGCGGTTGCCGGCACGTCATCAATGTTCATATCATCAATATTTGTGGGGAGACGAGTATTTGTTCCAGCGCTTAGTTGAATATTCGCATGATTTTCTGGATGCCAATCTGTCAGCTGATGATCAGTTTCAGCAATGACACGGATAGGAGCATTAGCCAGCTTAGACTGAGGGGGTTCGAATATTGAATGCGCGATGTTCTGAGCAGAAATGATCTTGCAGCTTGTCAGGGCCGCAATAGAAAGCAGGATAACAACGACAAAAAGAGGCATGACTTATCTTTCGGTAAGCTTAACTTCAATCCGCCTGTTCTTTGCGCGTGCAGCATCGGAGTTTGCCGTGTCTATAGGGTGAAATTCACCAAATCCTGCTGCGGTTAATCGCTTTTGATCAATGCCACTTAATGCAAAATAACGCACCACTGATAACGCACGTTCTGTCGATAAATCCCAGTTATCACGGAAGCGTGGTGTATTGATCGGAATGTTGTCAGTATGCCCAGAAATTTGTAATACCCAGTCAATATCACTTGGAATTGTATCTGAAATATCCAATAAGGCGGCGGTCAATTCACGTAACTGGCGTTCACCTTCAAGCCCCAAATCAGCAGAGCCAGCATCAAAGAGGACTTCGGATTGGAAGACAAATCGATCACCAACAATTTTGATGTCTGACCGGCCCTTTAAGGCTTCTTTTACACGACCAAAAAATTCTGACTTAAAGCGCTGTAGCTCCATGACTTTGCTGGTCAGCGCATTATTCAATTTTTTAGTGAGGTTCAGATTTGCTTCTTTCGCCAGCCGTGCTTCTTCTTCCTTTTCATCCAGTAATGCCTGTAATTGGCCGAGCTTATCGTTCATTGTCTGAACAGCAGCGGTTAGGGTCAGGATTTCTTCGGCGGACGCATTGATCGTGGCCAAGTTTTCGCGGTTGCGTTGCGACATTTCTTCTAACCGTGCCTCAAGCGCAGAAAGCATCAAGCGTTGACGTTCTACTTCGGATAACGCGTTATCACGTGCACCTTCAGCATCTACTGCGCGATCAGTGATTTGGCGTAATACATCTTCCAAGCTGGCTTTTTCATCGGTTAATAGGGTAAGGCTGCGTTCAAGATTAGTAATGCGAGATGACATGTCTGTGATCGTGGCATTGGACGCGGTTAATGCGCCTTCCAATTGTTGATTGCTTAGCCTTAGTGACGCATTTTCCCCGCGCTCAATATTTAACAATTCGGTCAAGCTAGCGATGTCACCTTGCAAACGCTTGAGCGCATCATCCTGACCAGACACACGTTGCGCCAGGTTAATTTGAATGAGGAAAAACACCATCAGCACAAAGATGATGACCATCAATAATGTGGCTAAGGCATCCACAAAACCGGGCCAGATGTAGCTTTCTGCTGTACGTGAGTTGCGCCGTGCCAATGCCATGGTTAATTCTTCTTTGCGGCAACCATGAGCGCTTTTGATAAGGCACGCAATTCCATGGATATCGTGTCATTAAGTTCTTGACGGTCAGCTTTAATCTCACGCGCAAGATTTTGAATAGAGGCATCAAGATTAGCGATGTTTTCAGCCATCAACGCATCACGTGACAGGCCATCATGAAGCTTATTCAAGATGGTCGTCAATTCGCGCAAGCGGGTGGCCATGTCTGCACGGTCTTGTTCACCTGCCGCAACTACCTTGGCTAAGCTCTGCATCTTATTGGCGGCAGCTTCGGTCAGGCCTGCAGAAAATTCTGGTGACGCCATGCCACCTGAAAATAGCGGGTCACTGCCAGATTCGTAATTCACTGATTTAGATAGCCAGTCTTCGACATCAGTAAAAAAGCGTCCAGATGCTTGCCCAAGTTGCAGGTCAAGAAAGCCTAGGATTAATGATCCGCCCAAGCCAAATAGTGAAGATGAGAACGCGGTTGCCATGCCAGATATTGGCGCGTTAAGGCCATCTTTTAGTTCCGTCATCATCGCGTCAATATTGCTGGTTGAGGTGTCAATTCCGCCAACAACATTACCCACAGATTGGACGGTGGTCAGCAACCCCCAGAAGGTGCCCAGCAGGCCTAAAAATACCAACAGACCAATCATATAACGTGAGATTTCACGGCTTTCATCAAGCCGTACCGCAACGCCATCAAGGATGGATCGAAGATTTTGCGCGGACAGGGATGTGGGTTTACCTTCATCAGCCATCATCACGGCAACAGTTGCGAGCAAAGATGGGCGAATGGTAGCCCCGCCAGTTGATGCGCGGCGCTGCGTGTCTTTCATCCAGCGGTGTTCAGGCAATAACCTTAAGATCTGACGGAATGAGAAGATGATACCTATGAATAGGGCAGCCAAGATCACGCTATTGATCACAATATTACTGAGGAATGCGAATTTAAGCGGGCTTACCAACATAGCCATAAGGCCAAAAATCAGCAGGGTAAACACCACCATCCGCATTAAATAACGTCTTGGATCAGTCATATTAAAGCCTCCACCCCATAAAACAGACTTTGGGTATACATAAAGCCCATTAAATTTGTTCATATTATGAGGAGTATGAAAGATAGGGCGCGATCTGTCACGCCCCAGTCTTAACACATGGCAAAATTATTTTTAAAAAGTGCTAAACCGCGTTGGTGCGGCCGTCTTTTAAGGCTTTTAAAAGGCCTTTATGAATTTGAGGATTAGCGGCAACAACGTCACCTGATTGCAGGGCACGGTCACGTGATGCAAAATCAGAGACAAAACCGCCAGCTTCACGCACGATCAAGACACCTGCCGCGATATCCCAAAGGCTGAGCTGATGTTCCCAAAACCCGTCATACCGGCCTGCAGCAACCCACGCAAGGTCAAGGGCAGCAGAGCCAAAACGGCGCACGCCAGATGTTTCTGCCATGACTTCGCCAAGTTCAGCTTGGAATGTTTTGTGCAATTCGTCATCACCGCGGCCTTTGAAAGGAATGCCAGTGGCAAATAAGCTATCTTGCATTACGCGTCGACCAGACACGCGAATGCGGCGGTCGTTCAAAAATGCACCTTTGCCGGGTTCTGCAAAGAAGAATTCATTACGGATAGGGTCGAAAATGCCGCCAGCAATAACTTTGCCACCTTTTTTGAGTGGACCATCAATAGCGGCAATAGAAATGGCGTAATGCGGGATGCCATGTAAGTAGTTGGTGGTGCCGTCAAGTGGATCAATGATCCAGCACGGACCGTCAGGATCTTCAGGCGCGATCACGCCACCTTCTTCCATGATGAAGCCCCAACCAGGGCGTGCTTTTTGCAATTCAAACATAATTGCTTTTTCAGCATCAGTGTCAGCATTTGAGACGAAATCCCCAACACCTTTCTTGGAGATTTGAAGATTTTCAACTTCGCCAAAGTCACGCACGAGGCCGCGAGCAGCCTTTTCGGCTGCCTTGAAAATCACATTGATCAGGGCAGATTGTCCCATAGATATTAACTCCAATAAAAAGCAGGGTTATGCGCCCAAAACAGACTATATTAAGCCCAATATTTATAACCGGTTTTTATGCCCAGTGTTTATGCCCAGTGTTTATGGCCAGTGTTGCTTTAGTTTTTTGCACGCTCAACATAGCTTGCATCTTCAGGCTTTACGACAATGCGTGTGCCGGCTTCAATATGTGGGGGTACCATCACCTTGATGCCGCCAGTAACCATAGCAGGTTTGTAAGATGATGAGGCTGTTTGGCCTTTGACCACAGCGTCAGCTTCCAGCACCTCAACAGTGACCTGTGCAGGTAATTCAATAGAGATAGCTTCACCTTCGTAACTGTTGACAGTAACCATCATGCCATCTTGCAGAAATTCAGCCTGGTCACCAACCATGGAAGAAGGCACGCTGATTTGTTCGAACGAGACGCTATCCATGAAAATGAGGTTATCATCTTCGGCATATAGGAATGTTGATGTGCTGTCTTCTAAGATCACACGTTCAACAGTTTCTGATGAACGGAAACGTTCGTTTAGTTTTGTGCCATCGCGGATATCACGCAGCTCAACCTGTGCAAACGCACCGCCTTTGCCTGGCTTAACATGGCTGATCTTAACGGCAACCCAAAGACGATTGTTATGTTCGATCACATTACCTGGACGAATAGCATTGCCGTTAAGTTTCATCACGTTAACCCTTACAAATATGAAAAATTAAGAACGACCACGATAGATATCAATGATATCACCCAAAAGTGTTAGCGCTTCGTCACGTGGACGCTGGAAAACGTTCCGGCCAATGATTGAACCAAATGCGCCACCATCACGAAGGCCGCGAATTTCATCCAGTAGGCCAGCAGTGTCTTTTGCAGCACCGCCAGAGAACACAACAATGCGGCGGCCATCGAAACATGACTGAATAACATGACGAACACGTTCTGCCATAGTTGCAGATGGGATAGCATGCTTTTCATAAACAGCTTTGGCTTCAGGCAGTTCAAGGTGAGCTGTTGGCGGTTTCACCTTAATGATATGCGCCCCCAGCAGTGTCGCCATATGTGCAGCATATGCATCGATATCATAGGCTGTTTCACCATCTTTTGTCAGCGCACCACCACGTGGGTATGACCATAATACAACGGCAAGGCCAAGCGCTTTGGCTTCGGCAGCCATTTCCTGGAATTCAGTCATCATGTCGAACGCTGCGTCTGAACCAGGGTAGATGGTATAACCAATGGCACTACAACCTAGACGAAGTGCTTCTGAAACAGAACCGGTGATGGCCTGTGATGGAGCTGAACCGCCCTGTGCCAGTGAGTTTGAAGAGTTCACTTTTAGAATGGTTGGGATTTGACCAGCAAATGTGTCGGCACCAGCTTCGATCATGCCCATTGGCGCGGCGTAAGCAGAAAGGCCAGCATCAATAGCAAGCTGGAAATGATAATGTGGGTCGTATGCCGCAGGGTTTGACGCAAAGCTGCGGGCAGGACCATGTTCAAAGCCTTGATCAACTGGAAGAATAACTAACTTACCGCTGCCACCAAGTTTGCCTTGCATCAGAATGCGGGCGAGGTTGGCCTTAACGCCAGGACTGTCTGATTCGTAGTTATCTAGGATGCGGCGGACGGTACGTGTCACTTTCATGGTTTATTCTCACAGTTTTATGGGTTGTGATCTCTGCGTTTACAACAGCAGACTTATGTAAAAGTCTTTCTACGCTTGATCGTACAATTCGTCAATATTCATTACTGTTTTTAGGGTGTTATGCGGTTTTTAAGGTTAAACAAATGCGTCATTTTTGAACTGAATTACACCTAAAAATGATCAATATTCTGTGATCCCATTGGAAGGGTCAGCGATCATGCATTGACCTTTATGCACGAATCTCATTATTCTTATGAAACTTAAACTGGTTTATGTAACCCTTTGTTTCATGCAGAATTTTACATGATAGATCAGTTTTGTAATTTGCTTTTGGATACATGGTGAGACGATGTCGTCAAAACTAGAACAAGCACTGGTGCGACTTGAGCATGCTGTAAAGCTGCTTGAAGATGCACCGTCTCATTCTGGTTCTCCCCCATCGGGGCACGAACATAATGATGCCACCATCGCTGAAATCACCGCAATTCGTGGGTTGGTTGATGACGCTATGTCATTGATTGCAGCCCAACATAATACCACCAAATATAATACCAAAGAGGACGGGTCATGAGCACAGGACAAGTGACCGTCACCATCAATGGTATCGATTACCCGATGGCATGTGCCCCGGGCGAAGAAGCTAAAGTCATGGCATTAGGCGCCAAAATTGATGAGGTCGCACGCCAAGTTGCATCAGCAAGTGGACCCATTGGTGAAGCACGTATCTTGGTGATGGCAGCCTTGATCATGAGTGATAAGATGGCAGATCTTGAAGATAAGTTATCGCATGATGGCCCGCCTGATGCGCCCGCTGGTGCGCCCGTTGATGCTCCTGCTGATCTGGCAGCGCAGGTCGATACTGAAAAGCTTGCGGCACTTGTGGATGGGTTGACCGCACGGCTGGAAAAACTTGCATCACGTTAAACAACGTCCTACATGATTAGATATTGTAGCTGGGATGTGCGCCAGGTGAGCAGATCTCTGGGGCCATAAGACATCTCTAGGGAGTTGCCGCTGGTTGGACCGTGGTCCAATTACGTGACGCCCACCTGCTTTCGCAGGCCACAGAAGATTGTCAAGACCAGCGGCATCTTGGCTACAGTACTATTTTACGGCCTTAGGGTTTATCACCTGGGGGGTTTACGGCCTTAGGGGTTTACGGCCTTGGGGGCTTCACGCCGAAAGCTGCATGAATGACGACGCTAGACGACCAAAAGGCCGCGCTGAGGAAGGTCCAAGCTGCACGCCGCAAGGACGCATCATCACATCATGATGCGGTGGTGATGGCCTTGGCCGAATATGCGCCGCAACTTATGACATCACTTCGTCTTGGTAGCGGGGATATTGTTGCCGGGTTTTGGCCTATTAAGTCAGAACTGGATCCACGTCCATTAATGGCCGCCATGGTGAAACATGGTATGGCGAGTGCATTGCCAGCAACGCCGCAAGCTGGCATGCCGCTGATTTTTCATGCATGGCAAGATGGAGATGCGGTAATCGATGGTCTTTATGGCACGTCAGAACCGCAGCCCACCGCGCCGATTGTCATCCCTAAATTAATTCTTGTGCCGATGCTTGCCTTTGATGATATGGGCTATCGGCTGGGGTATGGCGGCGGATTTTATGACCGCAGTTTAGCAGAATTGCGTAATGCGGGGCATGTCGTTCATTGCGTGGGTATCGCCTATGATTGCCAGCGGGTAGATCGTGTGCCAATCGGGCCTTATGATGCCAAGCTGGACGGTGTGTTGACGGAGACAGGTTTCAAACAGAAACTGAGTGAGTAGTGATAGGGTTTGCGTGATGCGTATTTTGTTTTTGGGTGATATTGTGGGGCGGTCCGCCCGCCAGCTTGTGATCGAAAGCCTTGCCGGGCTGCGGGACGAGTTGAGCGCAGATTTTATCATCGTCAATGTTGAAAACGCGGCAGGCGGCTTTGGCGTTACCCCACAAATCGCTGATGATGTGTTGGCGGCAGGCGCAGATGTGCTGACAACGGGCAACCATGTCTGGGATAAGCGTGAGATTATTAATTACATCATGCAGCAGCCCAAATTGTTGCGGCCATATAATATGGTGGAAGCAACACCGGGTAATGGTCATGTTATTGTCACTAATGACAACGGTCAGCGCTTAGCGGTGGCAAATTTCATGTGTAATCTTTTTATGGCTGAAAATGATAACGTCTTTCAAGGGGTGGATGCTTTTTTTGGCAAGGTGCGGATGGGGCGTGATGCAGATGCTATTTTCATTGATATCCATGGTGAGGCAACGTCTGAGAAAACAGCAGTAGGGTTTCATGCTGATGGCCGTGCATCGGCAGTTGTGGGTACGCACACACATGTTCCGACAGCTGATCACCGTATCTTGCCTAATGGGACGGCCTATCAAACGGATGCTGGTATGTGCGGTGATTTTGTGTCCGTGATTGGCATGCAGCCCGCGGCTGCGTTAGGGCGGTTTTGCGGTAAGCCTGCAGGGCGGCTTGAAGTCGCTAAAGGTGAAGCCACCATGTGCGGCGTTATTGTTGATACTGATGATGCGACAGGCATGGCTAAGGATATTACGCCGTTTCGGCGTGGCGGCGTGTTAGCGCCCACCAGATAACGTCTTCCACCTAAGCTACCATTTCATCAGCAACTTCTGCGTAAACACCGCCCAATCAACACCCAATCACCGCTCAATCACCGTTCAATCTCCACTCAATCACCTTGTTATTTGACTTATTTTGGCCATATCTCAGCCTTAAACATTGTTAAATTAGGGTTGTTTCTGGTAGTTTGTGTCACATTCATACGCTAGTGGCGCCCAATATTTGGTTGGAGCCGGAATAAGGCGTTGCTGATCGTGGGTTTTACCCGCGCAAACTTAATTGAACGGATACATAAGGTTTACCCATGGCAGGTCATTCCAAATTTAAAAATATTATGCATCGTAAAGGTGCACAGGATGCGAAGCGCGCCAAAAAATTTACGCGCCTAATTAAGGAACTTGCGGTTGCTGCACGTGGCGGAACTGACCCTGATTCCAACCCAAGATTACGTACCGCATTATCTGCATGTCGGGCGGCCAACATGCCAAAAGATAATATTGAACGTATCTTGAAAAAAGCTGAAGGCGGTGAAGGCGATAGCTATGATGAAATTCGCTATGAAGGCTATGGTCCGGGCGGTGTTGCGCTGATCGTTGAAGCCTTGACGGATAACCGCAATCGCACGGCGTCAGAAGTGCGCGCGACATTTAGCAAATATGGTGGCAACCTTGGTGAAACTGGCAGTGTTAGTTTCATGTTCGACCGTGTGGGCCAGATCATCTACCCGGCTGATGTGACGGATGGCGACACGATGTTTGAAGCGGCGCTTGAGGCTGGTGCTGACAACGCGGAAAGCGATGATCAGGGTCATGAAATTTTGACCGCGACGGAAGATTTCAACACCGTGCGTGATGCGCTCGAAACACAGTTTGGTGCGCCAGAAGAAGCTGGCCTAACGTGGAAAGCGCAAAATGCAACACCAGTTAATGAAGATCATGCGCAGACATTGTTGAAATTGCTCAACATGCTTGATGATCTTGACGATGTTCAGAGTGTCTCATCAAATTTTGAAATTGATGATGAGATCATGGCAAAGCTGGCCGGGTAATTCTGTGCGTGCTGGCCTAACCCTGACCGATTTTTACGTGAGGTTGATGTGAAAATCTTCGGTATTGATCCAGGTCTTCGAAACACTGGCTGGGGGGTGATCATCCGTGATGGTCACCATCTTCAGTATATTGATGACGGTATCATCAAGCCGAATGCCGCGGAAACCGATGATCGCCGGCTTCATTATATTGCCCATCATATGGACATGTTAATGACGCAGCATCAACCTGATCTAGTGTGTATCGAAGATATCTTTGTCGCTAAGAATCCATCATCTGCCCTTAAGTTAGGGATGGCGCGCGGTGCGGCCATTACGGCGGTGGCGCGCCACGATATTCCGATGGTGATGATTGCGGCGCGTCGGGTGAAGCAAAATATCACCGGGTCTGGCCGTGCTGATAAAGACCAAGTAACGGCGATGGTCAGCAGGTTGTTGGGGGTCGTGCCAAAAGGAACTGATAGCGCAGATGCATTGGCAATCGCGATTGCCGGCATCAATGACAATGTTAATGCAAACGTTAATGCAAACATTAATGCGCCCCAAGATTTAAAGCAAAACCAAGGCGGTGGTGGCGGGTTGTCCGCGGCGATTGAAAAAGCCCTTCAAAAGGAGAAGCTGCAATGATTGCGACCCTAACAGGCCGACTGGCCGCGGTTGGCACGTCTGATGCCATCGTTAATGTTGGCGGGGTGGGCTATCTTTTCCAAGCCACCAGCCGAACATTGGCACGATTGGGGGGTGAAGGGGCTGACGTTACGATCTTAACCGATACCCAGATTAAAGATGATCGCATTGTGCTGACAGGTTTTGCGGATCAAGCTGAAAAAGATACATATGCCTTGCTGCAAACCGTGCAGGGGGTGGGCACTAAGGCTGCGTTGGCTATTTTATCTGCGTTAAGTCCAGATGATGTGGTCTTAGCAATTTCTGCTGGCGATAAAGCGATGATCACGCGCGCAGATGGGGTTGGTCCAAAACTAGCGCAACGTGTGGTGAATGAACTGGCTGATAAGGTCGCAAGCTTTAGCTTAGGCAGTGGGGCGTCGATGGCGTCAGCTGATTCAGCACCAGCATCTGGCGCAAATGCAGCGATTAACGATACTGTGTCTGCGCTGGTCAATCTTGGCTATGGCCGGGCTGAAGCACATAGTGCGGCGGTTCGACTAGCGGCAGAAAGTAAGGCTGATACGGTGGAAGGCTTGTTGCCGCTTGCCTTAAAGGAGCTGGGACGATGACTGAAGATAGGTTGGTTGACCCAAATGAAGTTCCAAATGAAGCTTCAAATGAAGCTTCAAATGAAGTCAGGGGCGCCAGTGGCCCTGATGAAGGGTTGCGACCTGGCCGGCTTAATGATTTTATTGGCCAAGGGCAGGGGCTTGGTAACCTTACCACCTTTATTCAGGCGGCGCGTGGGCGCGGTGATGCGATGGACCATACGTTATTGCATGGCCCGCCTGGTTTGGGAAAAACCACATTGGCCCAAATTGTGTCGAATGAGTTAGGTGTCGGCTTCCGTGCGACGTCTGGCCCTGTGATTGCCCGCGCAGGTGATCTTGCCGCCTTGCTGACAAATTTGCAGCCACGTGATGTTTTGTTCATTGATGAAATTCACCGCCTTAATCCTGCCGTAGAAGAAGTGCTATATCCAGCCATGGAAGATTTTCAGTTGGATTTGATTATTGGTGAAGGCCCATCTGCACGGTCTGTGCGCATTGATTTGCCGCAATTTACCTTAGTGGGGGCAACAACACGTTCAGGGTTGCTGACAACCCCGCTTAGAGACCGTTTCGGTATTCAGATGCGGATGCAGTTTTATACCCATGATGAATTGACAGTGATTATGCTTAGGCTGGCAGGAAAACTGGGCATGCAGCTTGATCAAGAAGGTGCCCGTGAAGTTGCGAAACGGTCACGCGGCACACCGCGCGTTGCGGGTAGGTTGTTGCGGCGCGTCCGTGATATTGCAACGGTTGCAGGTCATGAGGTTGTGACCGCTGATGCCGCAGATAAAGCCTTGCATCAACTAGGTGTTGATGCGCAGGGACTTGATGCCATGGACCGACGCTATTTGACCAGCCTTGCCCAACATTATGGCGGCGGGCCTGTTGGGGTTGAAACCCTTGCCGCCGTGTTGGCAGAACAGCGTGATGTGCTGGAAGAAGTGATTGAACCTTACCTCATGCAAACAGGCTTGTTGATGCGAACACCGCGTGGACGATGCTTGTCACGTGCAGGATGGGATTATATTGGGATCGCCCCGCCGAAAGGTGCCCAGCTTGATTTATTGGACGAACAGTTAGATTTGGAAAATCCTGAAGGATAGCGCATGAATGTACCTGATAAAAAAACCCTCGATGCAGTGATGGATGGATGGCTTGTTAAAGATGGTCATGAATATCCATTAGTGGTGCAATTCGAAGATACAGATGCGGGCGGTATCGTCTATCACGCTAATTATATCAATTTCGCAGAACGTGCCCGCACGGCACTTTTGCGGATTTGTAATGTTTTTATGCAAGATTTGATTGACCGTGATGAGGTGATTATTGTTCGCCGTGTTGAGATTGATTACAAAAGGCCGTCATTTATGGGTGAACGGCTGATCATCACATCAGATGAATTTACCTTGGGCAAGGCGTCTTTTGCCATTCGGCAGACGGTGCGTGATGAAGACGGTAATGTCCGTGCTGCATTGCAGGTTGATGGCGCGTTTGTGGCCGTTTCGACAGGCCGACCTATCCGTGTGCCTCAGGATGTACGAG
>CBFIAO010000020.1:0-24518 GCA_965660595.1 Puniceispirillales bacterium (SeqCode)
GAAAACTTGATAGAAGAATGATGCGGCTGATATTTTTGTAATCGCATCAATATCATGACACTTGCTAATTAAAGCCGCTCGGTCATCGATACGTGTCCCATAGATACGTTCCATGACAAGAACATGTTCAGTAGTAAGATGCCACTCGATAGACGGCACGGAAATGCCAGCGTCATGTGCGTGGTTATCGCTAAGTTTTGCCGCAGAAGCAGCCTCTAAGCGAAGATCAAGTTCAATATCAGAATAATGCGCAAACTGATCAACCGCATAGGTGAGTTTAAGACGTTGTGTGTCTGGGGCGATAGTTTCAACCAGCCGCGCGATAGCACGAAAAAAAGCAATATCACGTTCAAGTTTGCCGCGAATGCCTGGGCGTAATATTTTTACCGCAACATCACGGCCATCTGTAAGCGTGGCAAAATGAACTTGTGCAATAGATGCAGCAGCAACAGCTTCATCATCAAAGGCAAGAAAAACATCATCAATATTGCCAAGTTCACGAGAAATGATAGCGCGACTCTGGTGACCAGAAAACGGGGCTAATTGATCTTGAAGGCTAGCTAGATCACGGGCAACATCAGCACCAATAAGATCAGCCCGCGTGGATAAGGCTTGGCCAAATTTAATAAAACCAGGACCAAGCGCAGTAAGTGCTTGAACAAGCGCTATACCAGGACGTTCGGGATTACGTTTTGCCAGTAACTTATTAAGAAGTGAAAGTAATGACCGTAACCATCTTGGCAAAATAGTAATATGCGCCAAATGCCCAAGCACGCCGCCACGGCTTAAATGCCAAGCAACATGCGGAAGTCTGAAAAATAAGGCTAACATCAGTTCAGTTTCCACCCGCAGTGAATGGCGGCAATGCCCTGATTAAGATTACGGCATTTCACACGTGCAAAACCAGCTTCTGCAAACATAGCAGAAAGTGTTTCTTGGTCAGGAAATTTGCGAATCGATTCAACAAGGTATTTATAAGAGTCAGCATCGCGTGCAATCAGCTGACCGAAACTAGGTAGAAAGCCGGACCATAAATCATAAAGCTGTGATAACGGCTGCCCTTGGACATGGCTAAATTCTAAACAGAAAAAGCGGCCGCCAGGTTTTAAAATACGGTAGCCTTCTTTTAACGCCGCGGTGCGATTAGTGACATTGCGAAGTCCAAACGCAATCGTCACAACATCTGCAGAAGCGTCTGGTGCGGGAATATGTTCAGCGTTGCCGGCAACCCAATTAAGATGCTTAAGCGCTTTAAGATCAGGGCGCTGGCGGCCTGCCAGCATCATTTCAACATTGATGTCTACAATAAGCGCGCTGCCGCCACCACGCTTTAGAAAACGGCCAGCAATATCACCGGTACCGCCAGCGAGATCTATAAGATGTTGGTCGGCCTGAGGATTAATAAGTTTTATAAGGGTATCTTTCCACAGACGATGGACACCTAGTGACATCACATCATTCATGATGTCATATGACGTCGCTACGGAATCAAAAACAGCACGAACCCGCCCCTCTTTGTCAGATAAGGGGATCGTTTCATAACCGAAGTCAATAACATCAGCGTCAGAAGTATTGGTGCTGGATTTGTTTGTCATAGCTGTCTTATATCAAGTGTACGCTTAATAAGGAAATAGAAATGCCTGAATTGCCAGAAGTGGAAACTGTAAAATGTGCTATTGCTGATGCTGCGCTAAAGCATCGGATAGCCAGCGTCATTACATCAGGGCAAAAAATGCGCTGGGAAATACCGCGCAATATAGCTGAAGAGATAACTGATGGTGTCATCACCGCCCTTCGCCGCCGCGGTAAATATATCTTGATGGATATTCAGAAAGGCAGCGACCAAAAGACAATGATTGTGCATTTAGGGATGTCGGGTTCTGTTCGAATATACCCTGATGAAAAATATGACCGTAAAAAGCATGACCACCTGATCATGACTACAGTAGGCATCAATAACAGGGTAACGATGGTATTAAATGACCCAAGGCGGTTTGGCGGGGTGCAGCTCATCCGTACTGAAGAAGCAGAAAGTCATCCCCTACTGAAGAAAATGGGTGTTGAACCACTAGGAAATGAGATGAATGCCATCATGATGGCAAGTGCATTTAAGGAAAAGTCTACGCCAATTAAATCTGCTTTATTGGACCAACACATTATCGCAGGTATTGGAAATATTTATGCGTCAGAAGCCCTTTATAGAGCAGGAATTTCTCCAAAAAGATTGGCCAAAAACGTATCGCTAAAAAAACTGGAACAACTGGCAAGTTCAATAAAAGATGTATTGAATGATGCAATCGCACAAGGTGGAACATCATTAAGGGATCATGTGCAGCCTGGTGGCGAAATAGGATATTTTGTTCAAATGTTAGATGTTTATGGCCGCGCCGGAGAGCCGTGTAAGAGCTGCGGTGCTGGAATAAAGGAAATAAGACAGACAGGCCGAAGCAGTTTTTATTGTTCTCACTGCCAAAGATAGATAAATTAATTTCTCTAGGAGCCGATCATGAAAAAAAGATTAATACCGCTAATATGTGCAGCAATGATAAGTAGTGGATCTATTGCAGCATCGGCATTTGCGGAAAACATCCAAGCAAAATGGGTTGCGGATGTGCCTATAATGCCGGCCTTGATGGTAGAGAAAGGGTTGGGATTTGCTTTTGATAACCCAGATGGTCGAATCGTAACAATTTATTTGAGTGGTGACATAAGCAAAGAAAAGGTGTCGTCATATTATGACCAAGCATTAGAGCCGCTTGGCTGGACACAAGTGGGCAATAGCAAGTGGATACGTGATGCAGAAATTTTGAAGTTAACCACGACAACTGCTGCCGGCGTTTCATTATGGAAAATCACTTTAAGGCCCGAATAAGACAAAGAGAACGGAAGAAACGTCACGGGCCGCTAAAAGCCTTGACAGTGAAGACATAATTCGGGCATAAGATGCCTCGGTCCAGCCTTTTGTGCTGGATATTGTATTTTTAGAGAATTGAAGGGGTGCCAAGATGGCCAACCACAAGTCTGCAAAAAAACGTATTCGCCGTAACGAAACGTTCAATGAAGTGAACAACAATCGTCGCAGCCGGATTCGTACATTTATAAAGAAAGTTGAAGCAGCGATTGAAGGCGGTAACGCTGAAGAAGCGCGCTCAGCTCTTAAAGAAGCACAGCCAGAAATGCATCGCGGCGTTACCCGCGGCGTTTTCCATAAAAATACGGTGTCACGTAAACTTTCACGTTTATCAGCACGTATTAAGGGCATGGCTGCTTAACAACCAGTTTATAAATAATAACAACGCTCCTGGTGACAGGGGCGTTTTTTTATGCCGAATCGGTAAAACTAAAAAAAAACCACGTTAACCTTTTAGGAATATGAAAACCTAAACAGAATCGATTCAGCTATTGAAAAGAAACAGTTTTAAAAGATGTTTCCAAAAAGTAGCGCGTTAAAAAAATGGGGACAATCATCAACCGCGTAAAAAATTTAAGAAAATAGAAATGAAAGAATATTTGAAGATTGTTTTTTTTCAGTAAGTTATGGAATTAATAATAATGAAAATACTATTGACACGCATAAATGTAGAAAACAGTGAAATTGCCACTTGAACATCTGCGTGTGCCTAGCGAAAATGAAGATGTAGCAACAAACAATAAAAGCGTTTAACAAACACGCTCTTAAGTAAAAACGTAGCTTCACCTAGGCAATATAAACATTGCTGTTTCAGTTAACGTCCATCCGGACAAAAAATAAAAATGAAGCGAAAGCTTCGTACTGCGCGGAACGCACAGTGCTCAGCCGACAGGAGTGTGACATATCATGAATATCGATAATGAACATTCCAAGAAGAAAGCTGAACCTACTAATACAATTGAGCAAGACACCACGTTGAGCCGCGAGCAACTTCAAGAAGGCTGGAGCGAAATTTTGGGCCGGATGCGCCATGATTTAGGCGACAGTCAATGGCGGTGCTGGATTAAAAACCTTAAACTGGTTGAAATGAATGACGGCAAAATTCGTGTTGGCGCCGAGTCAAAAATGATTAAAACAAGGGTGGCTGGTCAATACCAGGACCGCTTGCTCGCAAATTGCCAAATTCAGTGGGATCATATCACGTCAATTGAAATAGATCTGGCGCGCCGCGGCGTTCCACTGCCAGACAAACCGCAACGTGCAACAGGTTTAGAAAACGGTGTAAGCCAACGCTCAGCTCCAGTGTTGCGCAAAGATGACAGTTTTGATGCACCAGTAGATGCTTTTGAAAATATCGGTGGACGTTTAGACCCAAGAATGACGTTTGATAATTTCATCGTCGACCGTTCCAACCAATTGGCATATGCAGCCGCAATGCGCATGACTGAACATGAACATCCTGTCTATAACCCGCTATTTCTGCATGGTGGTGTTGGTCTTGGTAAAACGCATTTGATGCATGCTATGGCATGGGAAATTCATCGTAAATTTGCGAACAGGCGGGTTCTCTATTTATCGGCTGAAGTATTTATGCATCGCTTTATTAAAGCGTTGCGCCACCGTAACACCACCCAGTTCAAAGAAGAGTTTCGTTCAGTTGATGTGCTGATGGTGGATGATGTGCAATTTATTGCAGGGAAAGAAACAACGCAGGAAGAATTTTTTCACACGTTCAATGCGTTGATCGACCAAAACAAGCAAATTATTATTTCCGCAGATAAATCACCCACAGATCTTTCAGGCATGGAAGAGCGGCTGCGTTCCCGCTTAAACTGGGGTATGGTTGCTGATATTCATCCCACGACTTTTGAATTACGCGTTGGGATACTCCAAGCTAAGGCTGAAAACCAAGGGCTGGATCTACCTGATAATGTCACCGAGTTTCTAGCGCATAAAATAACATCAAATGTGCGTGAGCTTGAAGGTGCATTAAACCGGTTAGCTGCATATACAACATTGGTGCAGAAGCCAATTACAATTGATAGCGTTTATGATGTGTTATCCGACGTAATCCGTGCGAGTAATCGTCAAGTATCTATCACTGAAATTCAGCGGCAAGTAGCGCAACATTTTAATATTCGGGTAGATGAAATGCATTCAAAGCGCCGGTCACGTAATATTGTGCATCCACGTCAGATTGCAATGTATTTGGCCAAGCATATGACGTCATCATCATATCCGGAAATTGGCCAACAATTTGGTGGCCGTGACCATACAACCGTGATGCATGGTGTAAGTAAAATTGAGAAATCAATGCAGGAAAATCCATCTATTTTGGATGATGTTAAAATCCTGAAAACACTATTAAGTACGTCTTAATAACAACACGTCCAATCGTAGCAAATCAACACAATATTCTGGTGCTATAGTGCTGTGATATGCTATATTTTGTGGATATTATGAATTTGTCAGTTGTATTGAGGACGGCTTGTAAGATCTATTGAAATAATTAGATTTATTGACGAGCCAGACAAACAAAAAACGTGAAGAGGACTGATTATGAAGTTCACTATTGATCGCGCTGCGCTCATTAAGCCGCTGGGGCATGTCCAAAGTGTTGTGGAACGCCGGAACACTATACCTATTTTATCAAATGTGGTGCTTAAGGCTGAAGATGGACTTTTGTCCATGACGGCAACTGATATGGATATGGATATTGTAGAAACAGTTGGTGTGGCCGTGATGGAGTCTGGTGTCATCACGATACCTGCCCAATTGTTGTATGATATTGTGCGAAAGTTACCGGAAGGTGCGGAAGTTGAAGTGGCCGAAAGTGGTGATGGTCAGGTCAAGGTCAGCGCGGGACGTTCAAGTTTTAACCTGCCAACGCTGCCGGTTGCTGATTTCCCTGCAATCAGTGATGCACCGATGGCAATAGAATTTTCAATTGCCGCCGTGGAGCTTAAGTCACTTGTTGAAAACACACGATTTGCCGTATCCACTGAAGAAACACGTTATTATTTAAACGGGATTTATGTACATCTTGCAGACGGTCATTTGCTGCGGGCCGTTTCAACAGATGGGCATCGCTTGGCACGTTCACAGATGGATATGCCGGCCAATGCTGACATGATGCCATCTGTTATTATTCCGCGTAAAGCAGTAGGTGAGCTAAGCAAGCTGATTGATGAGTTTGAAGGTGATGTGAAAATCGCACTTAGTGATACACGGGCCCGGTTCAGTTTTGGGACTGTTGATGTCACAACCAAATTAATTGATGGCACATTCCCTGATTATCAACGTGTTATCCCAACGGAAAATAACCACATCATGCAAGTGCCGGTTGCTGCGTTTAAAGAATCCGTAGACCGCGTATCCACTATTTCTGCTGAGAAATCACGTGCGGTTAAGATGGGGCTGTCAAATAATGCGCTAACACTGTCAGCATCCAGCGCAGATTCGGCCAGTGCAAAGGAAGTGTTGGAAGTTGAGTATAGTGGCGCTGAAATGGAAATCGGGTTTAATGCAAAATACCTGTTGGACATTACAGCCCAGATTGACGGTGACATGATGGAGTTTGCATTGTCAGATACATCTGCACCGACAATTATTCGTGCGCCAGGTGATGACGCCACATTATTTGTTCTTATGCCGATGAGGGTCTGATCCAAATCGTGATTGCTGTAGCACCATCAGTTTCGGACTTTTCTAATTCAACAGCGCCATGTGCCGCTGCCCCTTCAATTTGGGTGGCGCATCTTCAGTTGTCCAACTTTCGGAATTATCCGTCGCTGAATCTAAAGGTAGATCAACGCCCAGTTGTGTTGATAGGACCGAATGGTGCGGGTAAAACAAACATCATGGAAGGCTTGTCATTATTGGCGCCTGGCCGAGGTTTGCGAAGGGCAAAGACACAAATGTGGCCGTTTACACCGCCACAACATTTGGACATTGCACCTGCAAAAACATGGTCTGTATCAGCAGAAGTCCATACCGAAGATGGACCTATACGTGCTGGTACAGGGACAAAAATACAAGACGATGGTGAAGCTGGCCGCCGAATGATTAAAATTAATGGTGCGGTATCGTCACAAACCGCATTAGCGGAAGCTTTTGCCGTGTCTTGGATAACGCCTGAGATGGATGATATTTTGGCGGCAACACCTTCAGAGCGCCGCAGGTTTTTAGACCGACTTGTTATCGCATTTGATCCAGCACATGCAGGACGGTTACAACGATTTGAAAAATTATATCGTCAACGTAATAGGTTGATTGATGAAGGCTTAGGTGACGACGCGTGGTTTACAGCGCTTGAATCACAAATGGCGGAAGCAGGTGTCGCTATTATTGCGGCGCGGCAATCATTGGTGACGGCGTTAGATGAAGAAACATCATTGCCGCAACCAGCATTTCCAGCAGCGCGGCTTAAGCTGGAAGGCCAAGCTGAAACATGGCTTGAGACAATGCCTGCTATTGACGTTGAAGACAAACTAGCGGTAGCGGCCAAGGATGCGCGGCTTCGGGGTGATGTATCAATTCCAGGGCCAACCAGTAGCATATTAACAGTTGTTCATTCTGCAACAGGTCAGCCGGCAGAATTGTCATCTACAGGCGAACAAAAAGCATTGGTGATCTCAGTGGTGCTTGCGCATGCACGCTTGCAGGCCAAGCGCCTTGGTAGGCCGCCTTTGTTAATGCTTGATGATATTGTTTCGCATCTGGATGAAGACAAGCGCCACGCATTATTCGACCTTACGTCGGCACTTGGTGGACAGGTCTGGTTTAGCGGCACTGACAACACAATGTTTAATGGTTTAGGGACAGCGTCTCTCATGCCACAGATTTTTAATATTCAAGATGGGACAGCCTCCCCACAAGAAGGTTTTTAAGAGCACAGCATAAACGTGTTCATGGAGATCATGATGAATGATGAAACACCACAAGTAGACGATCAAAACCCAGCGGGACAGGCGAATGATGCCTATGATGCAGATTCGATTAAAGTGCTGCGCGGGCTTGATGCTGTGCGCAAGCGTCCTGGGATGTATATTGGTGATACCGATGACGGTTCAGGCCTTCACCACATGATCTACGAAGTGGTGGATAACGCGATTGATGAGGCACTTGCTGGTCATTGTGATCTCGTGCAAGTGATCCTTAATGGTAACGGGTCAGTCAGTGTTACTGATAACGGGCGCGGCATCCCAACAGACATTCATCTAGAAGAAGGCGTTTCTGCTGCAGAAGTCATTATGACACAGCTTCATGCTGGCGGTAAGTTTGATAATAATTCATATAAGGTTTCAGGCGGTCTTCACGGAGTTGGTGTTTCTGTGGTGAACGCGCTGTCATCACATCTTGAAATGACCATTTTTAGAAATGGTAAGAAACATGAGATTAATTTTGCGCATGGTGAAGCATTAGGGCCACTGAATGAAGTGGCTGATTGTGGGGACCAGACAGGCACAGAAATCACCTTCATGCCGTCAAAAGAAACCTTTACTAAGACAGAATTTGATTTTGGCACATTAGAACATCGGTTGCGTGAATTAGCGTTTTTGAATTCTGGTGTGAATATCAAATTAACAGATGATCGTCAGGCAGAACAAAAAGTCAGCACGTTCCATTATGATGGTGGCCTGCGTGAGTTTGTGACATGGCTTGATCGTTCACGGACGGCACTACATGATGCCATTACGGCCAATAGCGAACGCGAAGATGTTGGCGTAGAACTTGCAATGGAATGGACAGATTCTTACCACGAAAATACGCTCTGTTTCACCAATAATATCCCGCAGCGCGATGGCGGCACGCATTTGGCAGGGTTTCGTGCGGCACTAACTCGTATTATCAATAACTATGCGCAAGAAAGCGGTATCGCTAAAAAAGAAAAGGTGCAGTTATCGGGTGATGATGCGCGGGAAGGGTTGACCGCTATTGTTTCTGTCAAAGTGCCGGATCCTAAATTCTCGTCACAAACAAAAGATAAATTAGTGTCATCTGAGGTGCGCCCGATTGTTGAACAAGCTGTTAGTGATGCGCTGTCACAATGGTTTGAAGAACATCCACAAGAAGCTAAGAAAATCGTGTCAAAAGCGTATGAAGCGGCCGCCGCCCGAGAAGCAGCCCGTAAAGCGCGTGAGCTAACAAGACGTAAAGGTGTAATGGATATTGCAAGCCTTCCTGGAAAGCTTGCTGATTGTCAGGAAAAAGACCCAGCACTTTCAGAACTATTCCTCGTTGAGGGTGACTCTGCGGGTGGATCTGCCAAGCAAGGGCGCGATCGATCCAATCAAGCGATCCTTCCGCTGCGTGGTAAAATTCTTAACGTTGAACGTGCCCGCATTGATAAGATGTTATCATCAGCAGAATTAGGCACATTGATCACCGCAATCGGCGCAGGTGTTGGCAACGCAGATATGGACCCTGATAAGGTGCGCTATCATCGTATCGTCATCATGACAGATGCTGATGTTGATGGGTCACATATTAGAACATTGCTGCTGACTTTCTTCTTCCGTCATATGAAGCCGCTGATTGAACGTGGTTATCTTTACATTGCACAACCCCCACTATTCCGTGCTAAGCGTGGCCAATCAGAAGTGTATTTAAAAGATCAACGCGAGCTTGATGGATATCTGCAAAACGCAGGATTGAAAGATGCGGTGCTAACGGAAGCATCTGGAAGTCAGATTGTGGGTGAAGATTTAGCAGATTTACTGAATAAAGCTGGCGCGGCAATGCGCTGTATCACGTCCCTGGCCCGGACGGTTGGCTCTTCACTTGTTATTGAACAGGCATCTATTGCAGGGCTCCTAAATCCAGAAACCATTAGCAATGCAGAGGCAGCTGAATATCTTGCGCATCGCCTTGAAAGTTTAAGTGACCCACTTGAACGCGGCTGGGCTGGTGCGATGGTGGAAAGCAATGATGAGCTAGGTGTAAAAGTGATGGAAATTTCACGGACTCTTCGTGGTGTGACTGAGCGATACCAATTGTCTAAGCGGCTATTGGGAACAGAAGAAGCACGCAGGCTTGATGAAATGACGCCTATGTTGCAAGAACATTTTGCGCGTCCTCCTGTGCTGACAGCAGCAGGACAAGAAACTACTGTTCATGGGCCAATTAGCCTTGTTGATACAGTGTTTGGATATGGCCGTAAGGGTGCACAAGTGTCCCGCTATAAAGGTTTGGGTGAAATGAATCCTGAACAATTGTGGGAAACAACACTAGATCCAAACCAACGCACCTTATTGCAGGTAAAAATCGATCTTGAGGAAGAGGCGGAAGATGCCTTTGCAACCTTAATGGGTGAAGCCGTAGAAGAACGCCGCAACTTCATTCAAGCAAATGCGCTAAAAGTCGCGAACCTTGATGTCTAACTCTTAACTTCATTAGGGTGCAAATTATCATGAAGGCAGAAGATAGCAACCCATCTAATGTTATCAGCAATACGGTGCTTGAGAATGTAAGGTGGATTGCGCTTATTGGGCAGATCTTTACGATCACTATTGTTCATTTCGCCCTTCAGTTTACGTTGCCCCTACTGTTGTGTTTTTTAGTTGTTACGGCATCAGCAATAGTAGGTATTTGGCAGTCTATTTACACAAGAATGCACAAAAAAATGAGCCGCCGCATTGTCAGGGCGCTACTTGTTTTTGATACCGTACAGCTTGGTGTGTTGATTTATTTAACAGGTGGGATTGTTAATCCATTTGCAATTATGCTGCTGGCGCCGGTAACGGTATCCGCGACAGTGCTTCCTCGCAAAGATACGTTTGTCCTCGCCGCGCTGGTGGTGGTGATGGCATCATTCCTAACATTCTATCATGATCCATTGCCGTGGGGCGATGCGGCCTTCATTATTCCAGACCTTTATGTAGGAGGGCTGTGGACAGCCCTAGTGCTAACAACAATTTTTGTTGCAGCTTATGCAGGGATTATTGCGCGAAACTCGCGCCAATTGGCACGTGGATTGGCAGAGGCTAGATTGACCATGGCCCGTGAGCAACAAATGGTGGCCTTGGGTAGCCTCGCCACATCTGCTGCACATAAGCTCGGCTCCCCGTTAAATACAATCACACTTATTGCCCATGACTTAAGTCAACCAGATGCATTAAAGAATAAGTCATTGCTGCGTGAAGATATTGATGCGTTAAAGCTTGAAACAGAACGATGTCGTTTGATTTTAGCGGAACTTAATGAGGATGCCATTAAGCTTGGTCAAGAAGTGGATGATCCTATTCCTGTTCAAGCCATGATTGCCAGCCTGATAAACGAACGATTTGATGACGCGGGTAACCTTATCAAAGTGACACTTGATGTTGATAAAAATGTTGATGAATTATTGGTGATAAGACGTCCTGAATTATTGCATCCTGTTGAAACTATTCTTGATAATGCTGTTCAATTTGCAGAATTTAGTGTCAATGTGATGATCAGGTATGATGATAAATATTTGGCAATCATCATTGATGATGATGGTCCAGGCTTCCAATCTTCAGTGCTAAGCAAGCTTGGTAATCCATATAACAGTAGCCGTTCAGGTGATGATGGGCATATGGGTTTAGGTGTATTTATAGCAACAACGATGGTTGAACAGGTTGGTGGCAAAGTGTTGCTTGAAAATAAAAAGCAAGGTGGTGCGTCCGTTATAATCACGTATCCAAGGGGCTCAATAGAGAGTAAGGGCACTTCATCTTAATTTGATATTGCATTGGTTATTGCGGCAGACGGAACATGAGCTATATAGTAATTAAGAACATTCTTTTACAGAATCGTGAAAATCTATGACCGTAGAAAACAAATTACTAATTGTCGACGATGATGCGCCTTTACGTGGACGTCTTGCCCGCGTAATGGAACGCCGTGGTTTTGAAGTCTTTGATGCAGAAGGTGTAAAATCTGCTGCGCGAATCATTGAAAATGAAGCCATTACGCATGCTGTACTTGATATGAAATTAGAAGATGGCAACGGTCTTGAAGTGGTTAGCATGATTCATGATAAAATTCCGGACTGTCGAATTATTATGCTTACGGGGTTTGGAAACATCGCAACTGCCGTTGCAGCGGTTAAAGCAGGGGCTGTAGATTACTTGCCTAAACCTGCTGATCCTGATGCTATTGCAAGCGCATTGTTGCAGCAAGGTGATGCAATGCCGCCACCACCAGAAGACCCAATGTCTGCAGACCGTGTGCGCTGGGAACATATTCAACGTGTATATGAGCAATGTGGCCGAAACGTCTCAGAGACAGCACGTCGGTTAAAGCTGCACCGCCGGACCCTTCAGCGTATTCTGGCAAAACATGCGCCGCGGCCATAATAATCCTTAAATAGAATGCAGGAATTTTCTATATGACGATGATTGATATGTCATCATTGTTGGCCTTGGCCGCTGCATTAAGTTGGACATTAGCTGGTGTGTTTGGCCATAAACCTGCTGTTGCATTAGGGTCAATTCAATTTAATCGCATAAGAATGATCGTTAGCATGACGATGCTGGCGGCGTGGTGTTTGGTTACAGGAACATCATTTGGTATCAATCAAGCTGATGCAATTTATATCCTGTTAAGCGGTATTATTGGTGCGGCTGCAGGTGATTATTTTCTCTTTCAAACAATGCGCCGGTTAGGACCAAGACGAACAGGCGTCTTATTTGCAATGAATGCACCTATGGCAGCTGTGTTGGGGTGGTTCATATTAGGGGAAACAATCGCCGCAAAAACAATGTTCGCGATTGTCATTGGATTTGTGGGCATTGTGATGGCGGTTGTATATGGCAAACGTCGTGATCTAGCCCATGTATGGGAAAATATAACACCGCCAATTTGGATTGGTATTACGTTTGGATTACTAGCAGCATTAGGACAGGCCTTTGGCGTGATGATTATGCGACCTGTGATGGAGGGTGGCTTAGACCCTGCTGTTGCTGGGTTTTATCGGACAGCAGTTGCGGTGGTCGTTTTTCATGCTGTATATCCAATCGAACGTATGCGGGGAATAGCGCCTGAACGGTATTTACCTGACCGATCACTTTATGGGCATATCATTGCTAACGGGTTTTTTGGGATGGCGTTTGGCATGGCACTTTTAATGAAGGCGTTGGAGACAGGTTCAGTTGCGACAGTATCAATTTTATCGTCAACGTCACCGTTGATGATTCTGCCTTTTGTGTGGCTACAAACCAAACTCATCCCGCCAGCAGGTGCATGGATAGGTGCATTATTGGTTGTCATATGTTCAATATTGCTAATTTAATTAGACACGAAATGATTTAAAATATGAGTGATCTCATCGCACTTTTTATTTTTGTTATGGTCATGGTTGGAACACCCGGTCCAGCAAATATGATCATGATGACAGCAGGCGTCAGCTATGGATTCAAAAAATCCTTTCCATTTATGCTTGGGGTAGTTGCGGGCAAACTAGCCTTAAATATTGCGATGGGACTTGGGTTTTATGACCTGATGCAACAATATCCACTCCTACTTGATGGTCTGAAATATATCTCGGGCACATATATGCTGTGGTTGAGTTACCGCATGGCCAAGACCCCGCTCAATACAGCAGGTGCAGAATTGGCCAAGCCGCCTGGACCATTAGAAGGATTAATTGTCCATCCATTAAATCCGAAAGCATATGCCATGATGACAATTGTATGGACGGATTATGGTCCAAACTATGAAGATGGGTTAACACGCCTTTTAGTAATAGCTGGGTGTTTTGGGGTGGTGCAGTTCATCGCCCATTCTGTGTGGTGTATCGCTGGCGTGCATTTGACGCGATTGATCAAAAATGACAACACCAAACAGAAAGTGCAAATCACCCTGGCCATTATTACGGCCCTAGTTGTCCTTTATGTCATCTTGAAGTAGCACCGCTTAGGATACGTTCTAGCCATAATGGCAATAAGTAATTCGCCATCTGGTTAATATCTAATAGTTAACAATTTATTAACACTCTTCTCTTTTGAGGAGTGTTAGATGGCCGTTTGTGTTAGCCAAAGACCTATTAAGCCGAAAATAAGTGGCTTGCCCGCTACTGGAAATGGCATATTTCTAATCATTTCTATTTTATTAACATCATGTGGTGGTGGTGGCGGTGGCGGAGGTGGATCATCAACCCCGCCAAGGCTTACCGCGCCCCCACCAACACGTATAGGCTCAAGCGAAATTGGCAATTCACCTGGGCTCCATTTGGTGGCAGCTGCTAATCTTTATGATCATGGACGCGGCGGTGATGGTGTTGATATCGCGATTTTAGATAGCGGTGTAGATGCAAGTCATAGTGAGTTGAGGAATCGGGTTACTGGCGGCGGTGATTGGCAGGGAAGTACTGGCGGCATTTTGGACCCGAATGGCCATGGCACGCATGTAGCCAGCATTGCAGCAGCAAATAGAGATGGCCAAGGTATGCAGGGAATCGCGCCAGACTCGGCTATCGTCTCATATCGAATATTAAACACACAAGGCGTATTTGGGGCCAATACAGGCAATGTGATGGTCCCGCCTATCATGGAAGATGTAAAGCGCCGAGGTATATCGATTATAAATAATTCATGGGCGTCATTTTATGAGATTAGTGACGTATCAAGTTCGGTGATTGAAGCGGGGCTAGCTGATGAATTGCGAAGTTATCGTGATGCCGCCCATGAAACTGGGCCAGTGTTAATATGGGCAGCAGGTAACGGCAGTGATAACGATGTTTCTGTACGTGGTGGCTTACCCTATTACTTTCCAGAACTCGAAGATAATTGGATAACCGTAGTCGCGGTGGACCAGTATGGCCATGAACCTTCGTATACAAATCGATGCGGGCTTTCTGCTGCGTGGTGTATCACGGCACCAGGCGGCGGTGATGACGAAGAAAATTATGGCATTATTGGCGCGCAGACAGGAGGTGGGTATACCTTAAAGTCAGGCACTTCTATGGCGGCGCCTTTGGTATCAGGAGCACTAAGCTTAGTGTTAGAGGCGATGCCAACCATTACCCCAAGAGCAGCGGTAGCTCGGCTTAAGGAAACAGCGACATATCAAGGGCTGACCACATCATCTGGCTGTACCATCAATACGTGCAGTGAAGATGATATGCGTAATGTATTTGGGCATGGATTAATTAATGTAGCTGCAGCATTACAACCTATTGGGCGTGCTTCAATTTTAACGCATGAAGGTAGGCGCAATAATGTGGAAAAGAGTGTTATAGCAGCGCCATCAATCATTGGGGCGGCCTTGAAAGAGGGGTTGAAAGGAGCAATTGCCGTTGTCCATGATGATTATGATAACGCTATGATGTTAACCCAAATAAAAGCAGCGGTATGGATGCCAAAAAATGTTTCACCTAACCTAATACAAACATATGAAATGATTTTGCCTACACCATCGGGAATGTTCATTGCACCTATGTCAACAGCACCGCGTGATCAACGTATACCAGCGCAGTGGATAGATATTCCTGCACCATCAACGGAAACATGGCAAGGGTGGTCATGGTCAGGAGCAGATGATAGCAGCCGGGTGATGATGGGATATGGGCCTGAACGAAAAGCAATACACTATACCCATATCGATCATCAACATCAGGACCGGGTTATGTGGTATGGCGTTGGGTTGGATCAGGCAAATGGGTTCATGGATGGGACGGGACAGGGTGCTTATGATATTGATACCACCGAATCACAATGGCTGTTTTTGGGCGCTAGCCATCATTATGGCTCACTGCAGACAATAGCTGAAATGATGGTGGGGAAGACACAAATAAAGCCGTCATCACAAAGTTTAATCAAAGATGGGGCATTGGAATATGATGCTTGGTCATTACGTACAAGTTATGACGTCGATCTTTTTAAATTTACGCTAGCAGTTGAGCAACCACCGGCATTACGAAGCGGATATGTGACGTTAGATCAACCCACCAAGATCAGTACAAATGCCATCCTTTTTACCAGTAAGGATTTCCACTTGCGCCCAACGGCGAAGGAATATCATCAAAAAATAGGACTCGCCTATAATCCCAATCCTGATTTAGCCCTAGCCATTGCCGTAGCTCATATCAACAACCATCAGCACCAACACAACAATAATGGGCAAAAGATGGAAATTAATTTTTCGTATAAATTCTGACGCAACTGGATAATCGTCCGTTATCAATTTGTTAAGATATGTTGTGGCAAATTGTTGCCATGGCTTATCGCAACACATGTTCGAAACTTCACATAACAGTAAATAGATGTACCGTTTTACTATTGTTTGTGTTGATCGCAGCATTGCCAATGCATCAAATTGCAGCAGATCCGAAAGTTAACTTGGATACCCAAGTTTCATCCATGTTGTTGGCAGATCCTTCGTGGGAAGACGTCACTCAATTTTTAAATGAGCATTTTGAACCCATCCTCACGGATGAAACAACGGTCATTAAAGCCGTCATTCTTGCACGAAATGCACATAACTATGACTTGGCCTTAAAGATTGCAAATAGTGCAATATCTAAGGGACTCCGGAGTGAGCGATTATTCTATGAAATTGGCCTCGTCTATTTGGTGACTGGAAATTGTTTCAATGCCAGCATGATTTTTGAAACAATTCTTCGTGGTGATGCAGCATTGAAAAAGGGACAATCAATTACATGGATGGTTTCAGAGATGCAGCAAGCCCTTAAGCTTTGTAATGTCTCTAATGTTTGGATCTATGATAATGACATTGCTTTTGGGTATAGCGATAATCTTGCTCAGGTAACGCCAGCACGCAAAGTCAGGCCTGAGGATGGGTCATTATATGGACAATATCTGACCGCACTTCGTGAAATATTTCCAAATCTTCCAGCGGAAATAACCATCGGTCAAAAACCTAAAAGCGGTATCACGGCTACAACTAATCACTATCTTGATAAGCACCATTACTATGATGGAAGCTACTACGGCATTCACCTAAATGGGTCTTTAACAGCTACGCTGCCAACAGGATATGAAGAGGCAAGATTAAACCTTGGGTTGAGCCGCCAGATCAAATTTAGTGATATTCATCTGTCCAATCATTTATCGACATATTTTCAGAAGCATGAACAAGGTAGAGGTAATGGTCACTCATATAGTGAAGGCATTCGTCTGATTAATACCGCCACGTATCTTGCCCCTTTTCGTCCAACAATTGTTGTTGTTAATGGAGCACATCGTTCGAAAACAAATCAGCGGCAATCTTATAAATCCTCCGAAATTAAACTGCAGTTACGGCACCGGGCTACAAATAAAGACTGGCCATGGAAAATTGAAGTTGGCCGGGGTAAGAATAGATATGCAAACCAACAATTCAGCAGCAACAGCAAATTTGTAAGTGTTGGGTTAACCAGATTTAAACTTAGTGATCATGCTATGCTAAGCATCGACATTAGCGAAAAGGTGACGAGCCCAGCGCATCCACGTCCATGGTATAAAGACAGGCACAAATCAGGAGAGCGCAGCCTATCTCTTACTTATCATGGCGCATTATTTAAACGTGATATTGATATAACGGCATCTTGGAAGAATACATATATTAGCAATCAAAATGCAGATCATGAAAACTTCACCCTATCCTTTAGGATAAATAGGGTATGGCGTTAACAGTCAGCAGTACTGATATTTCCTGCCTCTAGCCACTCTTAAGGATTGTACTTTTGTGAACGTACTATCCTTGAGGACAATTTCAGCATTAGTAATTTGAGTATAATAATACTCATAACCAACGAGCTTTATCTAGCTGAATGGGCCTTTTGTTTCCCCACGCTCGTTGACTGTAATCAGTCAATAGCATTGGAGACAAACATGAAAATCATACTGACCTATGCAAATGTATTTTCACGCGATTTAATTGTGGAGCAATCTAGGCTGCTAAACAGTAGTATGGAAATATTGCCATCATCCCGCGTTAATGAAACGATCGATATCATCAGTCGAGGGGTAACCCCTGATTTGGTAATCTTAGATACTGGCTTGTCAGATATGAAAGGTCTTAATGGGCTAAATAAGATTCATGAAGTGACCCAACGAAAGGTGCCTGTAGCGATCATGGGGCCGCCAACAAGCCATTCAGAGATGCGAATGGCATTGGACGCTGGTTCGTCAGGCTATATTCCAAAAAATATTGGGATCAAGGCATTTTACAGTGCAATGTCATTAATGGCTGATGGTGAAATGTTCTTACCTGCTGATCACAGTAACCACAAAAGTCAAAATAGCTTTCTGCCAGATAATTTATTAACCGGACGTGAACAAGACATGCTTAGTGGTCTATTGGATGGAAAATCTAATAAGGAAATTGCCCGCAAGCATGGCTTATCAGAAGTCACCGTAAAACACCATCTTAAGAGTCTGCGTGGAAAACTTGGCGCACGTAACAGAACACATGCTGTTTGCCGAGCAATTGAATTAGGCATAGTCCCAGAATAGTAAAATTAAAAAGAAGCCTCAGTTGAGGCTTCTTTAAGTGGTTTCGTTTGAAATAGTAGTTAGTTTTTGTTTTGCCTATTTTCAATCAATTCATCAACAACGCTAGGATCAGCCAAAGTAGAAGTGTCACCTAATTCGGCGAAATCATCAGCAGCCACTTTACGCAAAATGCGGCGCATAATTTTACCAGACCGTGTTTTTGGCAACCCTGGTGCCCATTGAATAAGGTCAGGTGTTGCAATCGGACCAATTTCCTTACGGACCCATTGCCGTAATTCTGCAAGCAACTCATCACTTGGATCTTCGCCAGCATTAAGTGTTACATAGGCATAAATACCTTGCCCCTTAATATCATGTGGATATCCCACTACCGCAGATTCGGCAACTTTGGCATGTGCAACTAATGCTGATTCTACTTCTGCTGTACCCATTCGGTGACCGGATACGTTAATCACGTCATCAACACGGCCTGTAATCCAGTAATAGCCATCTTCATCTCTACGGCAACCGTCACCAGTAAAGTAGCGGCCAGGGAAGGTGGTGAAATAAGTTTGGATGAACCGTTCGTGGTCACCATATACAGTCCGCATTTGGCCAGGCCATGAACGATCAATACATAGGCTACCGTCAGCAGCACCTTCAACAACCTTGTTATCGTTATCAACAAGAACAGGATCAATGCCAAAGAATGGACGTGTTGCTGAACCTGGTTTTGTCGCAGTGGCACCCGGTAACGGGGTGATCATGATCCCACCAGTTTCTGTTTGCCACCATGTATCAACAATTGGGCAGCGCTCTTCACCAACAACTTTATGATACCACATCCATGCTTCTGGATTAATAGGCTCGCCAACAGAACCCAATAACCGTAAAGATGAACGGTCAGTTTTGGTCACAGGCTCATCACCTTCACGCATTAATGCACGGATAGCTGTGGGTGCTGTGTAAAATATATTAACTTTATGCTTTTCAACAACCTGCCAGAAACGGCTGGCATCAGGGTAAGTTGGAACGCCTTCAAACATTAATGTTGTGGCGCCATTAGCAAGTGGCCCATAGATAATGTAAGAGTGACCAGTGACCCAACCAACATCAGCAGTACACCAATAGACATCACCATCATGATAATCAAAAACATATTGGTGGGTCATTGATGCATATACCATATAACCACCAGTAGTATGCATCACGCCTTTTGGCTGACCGGTTGATCCAGATGTGTATAGAATGAATAGAGGGTCCTCAGCGCCCATCTCTTCGGCAGGGCAATCAGCTGATGCATTGGCCATTTCTTCATGATACCAAAAGTCACGACCTTCAACCCATCCGATATTGCCGCCAGTACGTTTCACAACAATCGATGTTGTGCACATTGGGCAGCTTTCCAATGCGGCATCTGTGTTTGCTTTGAGTGGGATGGATTTACCGCCCCGCACGCCTTCATCCGCGGTAATCACGCAACTGCTGTCACAATCTTGAATGCGTCCGGCCAACGCATCGGGGGAAAAGCCGCCAAACACTACAGAATGAATAGCGCCAATACGCGCAACGGCAAGCATAGCAATAGCAGCCTCAGGAATCATCGGCATATAAATAGTAACGCGGTCACCTTTTTTAACGCCACGTGCCTTTAGGACATTTGCAAATTTTGAAACGTCTTCATGAAGTTCACGATAAGTGATGTTTCGGCTATCATCAGGCTCATCACCTTCAAAAATAATAGCCACTTGATCACCACGTTCAGCAAGATGTCTGTCTAGGCAGTTTGCCGCCGCATTCAAGGTGCCATCTTCGTACCATTTGATACTCAAATTCGCAGGATCATAAGAAACATTCTCAACCTTGGTATAAGGCTTGATCCAATCAATCCGCTTGCCATGTTCAGCCCAAAAAGCTTCATTCATATTTAATGAGGCATCATACATGGCTTCATAAGCGTCATTGTCAATGAGTGCACGGGCGACAACATCTTTTGACGGTGGAAAAAGAGAGTTATCAGACATAAAATTATCCCCCAAACTATCCCAGCAACCTTGCCGAGTTATTCAATAATTTGTTTACTTTAATTAACTTAAGTTAATTTTCCAGCTTATTTTAAGTGGTGGTTATCTGTTAAAACTGCTTCGGCATCTTCTGGTGTGGTTAATGCCATCACAACGGAAATGGTGTTGCTGGAAAAACCAGCACGCGCAAGGCTGGCATAATGTCGTGTTTGCCAGCCTTCTTTCATTTCCGTTTTACCCATCGGTAATGTTGCATATGGGCCAAGTCGCCGCTTACGCGCATAAATCAGTGCAGATTCAAGTTCTGCGTCATGATCATGATATTGTTGATAATCTTCGTCATAATCATCAATAGCATCTTTGATCACGTCACGGTCGACACCGCGCTGCATAAGCTTGCGTGAAATTGCCATGCGTGAGCCGCCGGATCGGCGCAAAGATGCTGTTTTTTGTTCAGCAAAAACGCGATCATTCACATAACCGTTTGCCACACATGATGCGACCATTTTATCAATCAATTGGCGCAGATGGTCAGGATCTTCATCATCCATTTTACGCTTAGCAAACCTAGTCAAGACATCACGCAACCGGGCTTCTGTGGTGGCGTATCTTCCTAAGTAGTGAAGCGCTTTATTTTCGAGCCGTTTTAATATTTTTTCATCACTTCTCATGGTGTTGATTCTAGCATGCAGGCCCTTGCAACGCCATGGCCAAGGCTCTATGTTTCATCCATGACACGTTCACATATTCAAGACACATCTTCACGCACGCCACGCCCCCTTCAGATCGGACGTTTTAATACGATCGGTTTTTGGACATTGTATAAGCGTGAAGTGGCTCGCTTCATGAAAATTGCAGGTCAAACCGTAGCAGCGCCAATGACAACGGCAATTTTATTTATGGCTGTATTTGCCGTCGCCGTTGGTGACCGTATTGCGGATACTGGCGGCATTCCATATGTGGTCTTTTTAGGCCCCGGCTTAGTGATGATGGCAGCATTGCAAAACGCATTTGCAAACACATCCTCCTCTATGGTGGTCGGTAAAGTTCAAGGCAATATTGTGGACTTAATTATGCCGCCACTAAGCCCGTTTGAGCTCATGGCAGGGATGGTTGCCGCTGGCATAACACGAGGCATTATGGTTGGTGTGGTAACAGCTTTAGTGCTGGCGGCCTTTGGATCAGCATCTTGGCCAGTACATCCATTTCTTGCGCTAATGTTTTTAGTCATGGGGTCATGTGTCATGGCACTTGCGGGCCTGATCACTGGAATTTGGGCTGAAAAATTCGATGGACTTGCCGCGATCACGAATTTCATCATTCAGCCCATGGTATTTTTGTCCGGAACATTTTATGCCATTGATCAACTGCCAGCACCATTTGACCAATGGGCACAATATAATCCAGTATTTCATATGATCGATGGATACCGTTTTGCCATAATTGGCGAAGGATCATTTTCACCACTTGTATCAGCAATGATTTTATTGGGCATTATTGTTGGCCTTGGTGTATTTTGTTGGCGTATATTGGTTTCAGGATACAAATTAAAGGCATAACTATGTCCGACACTTCAATGACGACGCCACATGACATATTTCCACGTGGAATCCTTTCGGCACAGCAAATCGAAAAAGCAATTGATGCAGGCGTCATCAATTTGGCGTCACCGCCAGCAGAAAAGCAAATCCAACCCGCATCGCTTGATCTTCGTCTTGGCAGACGTGCATGGCGCATTCGTGCATCTTTTTTGCCTGGTGAAGGCGTGTCTGTTACTGAAAAACTCAAAACAATGGCAATGCACGAAATCTCGCTAGAAGATGGTGCTGTTTTTGAAAAAGGTTGTGTTTACATTGCGGAACTTGAAGAAAGTTTAAAGCTGACAGAAGAGCTGACAGGCTTTGCAAATCCTAAAAGCTCAACAGGTCGCCTTGATGTCTTCACCCGTATGATTGTGGATGGCGCTACAGAATTTGAAATGGCCAGCAAAGGTTATCATGGCCCGCTTTATGCGGAAATTTCACCACGCACATTTTCAATTCTTGCGCGACGTGGCTCACGTCTTTCGCAAATACGCTTTCGTCAAGGTGAATCACGGATTGATGATGCTGATATGCAGCGCCTTCAAGATGAAGTTGGGTTGGTGCATGGTGGCGGGCTAAATGGCCGTGATATTCGTGACGGTGTTCCGCTTAGCGTTGATCTATCTGGTAATGCTAACCCTGATATTCCTGGCCTTATTGGATGGCGAGCGCGCAAGCATGCCGGGATGATTGATGTTGACTTGGCAGGACAGCATCCTGTTTCTGCGTTTTGGGAAAAAGTTACAACAGCAGACCTTAGTGGTGGTGGGCTTATTCTGAACCCTGATGAATTTTATATTTTAGTCAGCCGTGAATGCGTCACCGTACCGGAACATTATGCCGCTGAAATGAGTGCATATGATACTAGAGTTGGTGAGTTTCGTGCGCATTATGCAGGTTTCTTTGATCCTGGTTTTGGATTGTCTGCCTTAGGCGCATCAGCTACTCGTGCAGTGCTTGAAGTGCGGTCACATGATGTGCCTTTTTTAGTTGAAGAAGGGCAAACAGTCTGCCGTCTGGTTTATGAGCCATTATCTGAAGTGCCTAAACAACTTTATGGTCAGCAGGGTTCGGGCTCAAACTATCAGGCACAAGGACTTCAGCTTGCGAAGCATTTCTTGGCACCGGAAAGCGATGTGTGATGACATCAGTAATGGGAAATTATGGTCGCATTGAAATCAGCTTTGATCGCGGCGAAGGCAGTTGGCTGATTACACCTGAAGGTGACCGTTATCTTGATTGTGCATCTGGAATAGCTGTGAACACATTGGGTCATAGTCATCCTGCATTGGTTAATGCAGTTAAGAATCAAGCTGAAAAACTTTGGCATGTTTCAAATTTATATCGAATACCAGAACAAGAAACTTTGGCTGATACCCTGACGCGCCTTTCAGGACTTGATAAAGCTTTTTTCTGTAATTCTGGTGCTGAAGCAACCGAAGGTGCAATTAAAATGGCACGGCGTGCGATGCACCATCGGGGCGAACATGAACGTAACGTAATTCTATGTGCTGAAGGCGCGTTTCATGGCCGCACTATTGCGATGTTGGCGGCAACTGATCGACCTGCATTTCGTGAAGGGTTTGGGCCAATGCCAGAAGGTTTTGACCATTTCCCATTTGGTAATATGAATGCGCTAAGGGACATGCTGGTTGCTGATGCTGAAACTGGCACGCCAAAGATAGCCGCAGTAATGGTAGAGTCGGTTCAAGGTGAAGGTGGAGCAAAGCCGCTGCCGCCAAGATTTTTGGAAGAACTACGCGCACTAACGGAAGAATTTGGATGTTTGCTTATCGCCGATGAAGTGCAAATTGGTGTTGGGCGGTCAGGTTATATTTTCTCTTATGAAGCTAGTAAGATTAAACCCGACATTGTTGCGATGGCAAAAGGTTTGGCTGGCGGGTTTCCCGTGGGCGCTGTTTTGGCGACTGATCCAGTGGCTGAAGCCATGACGCCAGGCAGCCATGGGTCAACCTTTGGGGGCAATCCACTTGCGATGGCGGCAGGTAATGCCGTGATGGCCGAATTGGAAGCTGATGGTTTCATGGAAGATGTGCGGCAACGTGCGTCTTTATTTTCAGATGGATTAGATGCGCTTACGGGCAGATATCAACCTGTCTTTACCCGTCGCGGGAATGGTTTTCTTCAAGGGATGGTGTTTCACCAAGATATCGCTGCGATGGATATCGTTACATCATTGCGTGAACATCACGTATTATCAGTGCCAGCTTCTGAAAACACCGTGCGGCTATTGCCGCCATTAAATATAACTGAAGATGAAATAACCCATCTTTTATCGGTGTTAGATGCAGTGATGCGCACGGCAACTACGTCATGATTAAAGCGAGTTTATGATGACCACTCATTTTATTGATTTAGCTGATTTTGATAAAGCAACATTAACAAACATCTTAAAAGATGCAGATGCCATGAAATCTGGACAGCGGTCACATCATGACCGACTTGCTGGTAAGACGGTGGCGATGATTTTCGAAAAACCATCCACGCGAACACGTGTATCTTTTGAGGTTGGTATTCGTCAGCTTGGGGCAACACCACTTAACTTGCGTAGCGAAGAAATGCAGCTGGGCCGTGGTGA
>CBFIAO010000021.1:0-23952 GCA_965660595.1 Puniceispirillales bacterium (SeqCode)
TGATGATGACCAATATTTCGACTGACACGGTCAATGGCACTATCCCTGAAAGTGTTTTTGCAGCTTTCCAGATGACATTTGCAATCATTACACCAGCGCTGATAATCGGCACCTATGTGGAACGGATGAATTTTGCAGCTGTTCTTCTGTTCTCAGTGCTATGGCTGTTGGTTGTTTACGCGCCAGTAACTCATTGGGTATGGGGCGGCGGCATTATGGCAGCTTGGGGTGTTATGGACTTTGCCGGTGGTATTGTCGTGCACACCACCGCAGGTACTGCCGCATTAGTGATTGCTGTTGTATTGGGACGCCGCGTGAATTTTCCACAATCTGTCCTACCGCCACATAGCCCTGTCTTGACCATGATCGGCGCATCTATGCTGTGGATTGGTTGGTTTGGTTTTAATGGCGGGTCTGCACTTGGTGCCGGACAAAGTGCTGGTATGGCATTATTGGTTACGCATATTGCAGCTGCAGTTGGCGCATTAAGCTGGATGTTTATTGAATGGATGCGCTTTGGCCGTCCGTCTTTAGTCGGTATTGCGACAGGCATGGTGGCAGGGCTTGCAACAGTTACGCCAGCATCAGGTTACATTGGTGTTCCTGGTGGATTAATCCTAGGTCTAGCGGGTGGGGTGATCTGTTATTATGCGGTTGATATCATCCGCGGCAAGCTGAAGATTGATGATAGTCTTGATGTGTTTGCTGTGCATGGCGTTGGCGGTATATTAGGTAGCCTAATGGTTGCATTCCTTGCCACCGGGACATTCTCAGGTCTTGGTCTGGCCGATGGCGTGAGTGCAACACAGCAGTTTATTATCCAGCTCAAAGCTGTGATCGTCACTGCAGTTTGGACAGCGTTAGCATCTTACATCTTGCTCAAGTTAGTTGCCTTTATTGTGCCACTTCGTGTCACCAAGGATGTTGAAGTTGAAGGCCTTGATCTTGCCCAGCATGGCGAGCGCGGCTACCATAACAATTAAGGAGACGTTGTCATGAAATATATTATTGCGGTCATTAAACCGTCATGCCTTGATGACGTTCACGCAGCCTTAACCGAGATCGGGATTACTGGATTAACAGTTTCTGAAGTTCGCGGCTATGGACGTCAACGTGGTCAAACTGAAATTTATCGCGGCGCAGAATACAATATTGCTTTTGTGCCGAAGATAAAATTAGAGATTGCAGTTGAGGGCAGCATGGCAGAACAAGTCATGGAAACTATTCGCACAACTGCACATACTGATAAAATTGGTGATGGGAAAATCTTTGTGTTGGACCTTCAAGATGCATTGCGCATTAGAACCAATGAAATGGGCGAAGATGCGCTGAAATAGATATCATTGACGGTATATATTGACATTTTAATGGGTTGAACCATTTCAACGGTATAACCTCCCCTACTTCGGAGTGGATGACTTAGTCACCACTCCGTTTTTTTTAGCGATGGTCAAACCCATAATCACGAATAACTTCAGCAACACGCAGGCGAAATGTTTCGAAGATACTCTCTTTGCCTTCACGCTGAGCTTCACGATGTTCTAGGTTTTTTTTCCAGTCTTTAATCGCTGTATCATCTTCCCACGTAGAAATGCTGACAACTTTGGACGTGTCATTAAGACTTTCAAAACGTTCAATAGATATGAACCCGGGCTGATTTTCTATTTCATCACGCATTTTTGCGGCAAGATCAAAATAGCGATCACGCACGCCTTCTTTCAGCGTGAATTCAAAGACAACTATATGCATGGCTTCCCCCTTAAGTCCTTCATACAGCATCCTCATGAATGCCTTGATGAGGATGCCATATAAAAGATGGGGTGGGAAGGTTAGGCTTCGGTTGCACCGCCTGCATCAATCCATTCACTGATGCCGCCAATATTTGTTACATTTTCAAAACCCATATCCACTAGGGTTTTGCCAGACAATGCCGCCATGCCGCCAGCAGCACAAACAAGATAAATTGCTTTATCTTTTTTTAGTGCTTCATTATGGAGTGGCAAATTTTCATCAGCAGCAAATTCAATAAAACCACGTGGGATGCGATATGCCCCTGAAACCGTGCCTGTTGCTGCGATATCGCTTGAATCGCGCACATCAATAAAGACGGCATTTTCATCACCATGATGTGCGATGGCTTCTGCACCTGTGATACGTGGTACTACGGCATTTGCTTCAGCCAAATAATCTTGTGCTGTTTTTGACATAACCTTGATC
This sequence comes from Puniceispirillales bacterium (SeqCode), assembly GCA_965660595.1. Lineage (GTDB taxonomy): Bacteria > Pseudomonadota > Alphaproteobacteria > Puniceispirillales > UBA1172 > JAGWAQ01. Next base: position 2,218 of record CBFIAO010000021.1, read on the forward strand.
CTTCTCTGATAGGCGTTACCTAAATAATATGATCACCAGATAAGATGCTTTCAAGGTAAGCGTCGGGATAAACCTATGGCTAAAATGCGAAAGAAAGCTGACCTACCTGAAAAAATTTGCCTCCACTGCCACTTACCCTTCACATGGAGAAAGAAATGGGCACGGGCATGGGATGAAGTAAGATATTGTTCCGAGGCGTGCAAGAAACAGGCAAAATCCAAACAGCCTGCTGATTAATCAGCTTGATGCTAATATAGCATCAGCTAGCGCAACCCCACTGTCATAGGCTGCTTCAACACGGCCCTTTAAACACCAGTCACCAATTATAGCAAGTCCTTGTTCCTGATCCCAGATATGGGACTGCCCTAATGGTATTTGCGTCGCGGCATAACGCCAGCGATGAAAGCTGGTTAAGGCCGCATCATTTGCATCAATGCCTATTAGCGCTTTAATGGCCTCATGCATTTCCGCCTCAATCGCAGCTGGATCATATTCAATGCGCGGCTCAGCCCATTCATTATTGGCTTGCACCACAAGGCTAGTTCCACCTTGGCGCGCTGGCTTTGTGCTATTCACAGCTATGAATCCCAATAGATGATCTTGCACAAATGCACCGCCCCATGGCAGATTCAATGGCGCATCAACGCCAAGCATTACGGTAAAACATGCCATCATTTTGACCTGTTCCAGTTTTGCCTTAGCGGCAAGTGTTGGCATTAAATTTGCAGCCTGCACGGCTGGGATTGCAGAAACAACTAAATCAAAATCACCATGGCTTTGGCCATCTTTATCTTCAAGCTGCCATTTCTGGCTGAGGCCTTGGCGCGTGATCTGTACTATCTCAACACCATTGTGAATTGGAATATCAGCACCAATAGTTTTTGCCAATGCCGTCATACCAGGACATGCAACATAGGCATCGTGTTCACGCGGGGTGGCAGTACCATCTGGCGCTAACGTAACCATCGATACATCCCAAGGCTGAACAATGCCTGCAGCGATTAGGGGGGCTAGCTGTTGTTTAAATCGCGCCCCGCGAATAGTGAAATATTGTGCGCCATGGTCAAAGGCAAAATTGATACCATTGTCACTAGTTCGGCGGCGGGTACACATGCGGCCAGACGCACCACGTGACTTTTCAAACACCGTAATATCATGTTCATGACGCAATGCTGAAGCTGCTGTCATGCCCGCAAGGCCAGACCCTATAATTGCGATGTTCATTTCAGCCTCTTAATCAAATAAATCTGGTGTGCCGCCATGCAATTGCATTGCAGACGATTTGGCTTTATTCCAATACCGGAAAAAACGTCGCAAATCAGGCTTGCCTTTAAGATGTGCAAAGATATCTTCATCAACCGTCGTTAAGTTTTGGGTGTTGCGAAGCTGCGTCATGATCGCACGTAGATGAGGGTTTGGGGTGCTCGCGGTGCGGATGGGCATACCATCAGCAAGCGTCATGAGCGTAGAGACGGTATCACCTTCGTAAATATCAACGGGTAGATTGATGAGCGCTTCATATATGAAGCCGCGCTGTTTAAAACCAATATGCATCTGGTCAAAATAACGATTATCCCAAATATAAACCGCTTTGCCGCCAGCTTGAAAAACAGGATGATCAACTCTTAGTGCTTCGTCATGCACCCATATAAGCTCTGTCATGATGGCATTAACTCCTTATGTGGGAAGAGCCGTGCTGATAACACATCATAGCCAGCATCAAGCACGAGATTATGCCGCGGAATTGTATTGATCTGATCACCACAATATTTTTGCATGTTTTCAAGGTTAAAAATATAAGGCTTGCTGCTGTAAGTGCTGGCGATCCATTGCCACGAGAGATTATTGGAAGCAAGATCTGCGTCTATCAAATGGCTGAGCATAAACCGTGCCCCTGCTTGCCATTTCGTTTGCCGCCAATGCACAATGTAAGATGCAAGATACATGCGCAGATGGTTATGAAGGTATCCTTCGGTTTTTAAGAGATTGATAATATCATCAATCGCAGCAACACCAGTGGCGCCTTCAGCTATATCATCATCAAGATCATCGGCATAATCTTGCGGTAAATAGCCCGTTTTATAAGGCTCCACATCAGCCCAAAGCCAATCAGGATGCTGGGCTTGCGCCTTACGCCAAAACGCACGCCAGCCTAATTCTTGCACCAGTTTTTCAGCATCAGCTTTTCGCCCCGCCCGTGATAGCGCCAAATTCCGCACATGATTTAAAGAGACCATGCCATGACGGATAAATGGTGATAACCGTGTGATTTTTCCGTTTAGAAAGTTTCGGCTACGTGCATATCCGGCAGGATCCACCGCATCCAACAGCTCTTTTAAGGTATGATCAGTCGCGGCAAGTGGAGCCAATTCATCATCTGACGTTGCCCCATCGGTAAGGTGACGGAGATATTCAGCCATTTCATCACGATTGGCGAAGTCTTTTTTCAACGGAGTAAGGGTCATTTTTTTCTGCAGGTGGTTTCACACTACTGCATAAATTATGGTGGATGTTGCCAAGGTCCAGTAGGTTTCCCCCCAGAATATGCATATTTTTGCATGTGGCAGGGTGACGCATAATATTTAGGCCAACGTAATTTGCGAACCTTTATCCACCTGTTCTTTGTAATTTTATTACCCTAGCGATCATCAAAATAGCGAAAGATTATCTTCGTTCAAAAACTATACTTTTTGGTAAAAAATTAGGGGTTTTTTTCATCTGCAAAGAGGCATATATCATCTTCAACGGACGCCGGATCTTATGATTTGTTTGTGTTTTAAGACCCGCCTCCGCACATATTAAAACCTTTTATATTTGTAGGAAGTAGCGCCATGAGCACACTTACCAAAAACCTTCGCGCGTCAAATGACGGTGCATCAACAAAAAAAATCAGCTTTTTCACCAGCGTTAATAACTGGATTAAGGTAAGTGGTATCACGCGTTCGCTATATCAGTTGGATGACCGCACCCTTAATGATCTTGGTATCTCACGCGTTGAAATCCAAAACTACGCTAAGAAACTTGTGCAGCAGGATAACCAATCTGCAGCATAACGTGTGTTCTTAACCATCTAAGGGTGGTTAAGACATTGATCTTCATGATCAATCCTCCTCAACTTCGGGCAGCTTTTCTTTTTAGAAAGCTGCCTATTTTTTTGCCTTGAGCTTAATGAGGGTATAGTTAACTGCCTTGGCCTGCAGGCAGCGGCTGTGACACCCCTGAGGTCATCCAACAATCTTTGAACGGGGCTTCATCAGCTTTTTTTACCACCCAAGCAAAAGCCAACACGCGGCCTGCACTATCTTCCATCATGACTTTAAATTGAACCCAGTCGGTGGCACGATTTTGTTCAGTGACCGTATGACTGACATGGTCAATCAATGGGGCATATGATGGGGTGCGCAAGAGCCGTGCAAAGCGGTCATATGGGCCAGTGTTCACCCGGTTGGATGGATGTGCAAATGCCCAGGTTTGCTTAATACCGAAATCATCTTCTGGGGTATCGTTTCGCATTAAGGCATTAAGCTGTGTGCGGACAACATCAATAGGTTCGATAGATGGATGAGGCGTTTTAAGTGTTTCAGCTGCCGCTGGCATGATCATCACGCTAGACAACGCTGTGAGCATGGCGGTGCACATGAATAGAAAAGTGGCAAGTGATCTGATATGGCGGGGGATATTTAAATTGTACATTTAACGCATCTCCTGACGGCAGTGTTATCAAGGCCTATAGAGATGATGTTGGGCGATATCAGGTATAATCAAGGAATTTTAAAACGTCACCCCATGCGGGATATGATATTTAAGGCTAATTCCCGCCAGAGCCGCGGCAATTAAAGTAGCCTTTAGTCATGCCATCTTCAAAAGCAACAGATGACATATATGCCGTGGTCGCCCCCTTTTCTTCACAGATCGCCAAGGCTTGTTTCTTAATGTCAGCTGGCACCGAGATCACCGAATTATTACCATTATTCCAAGAAAAGAGATAACCAAGGCCTTCAACATATTCAGGGCCAGTGGGCGTAGCATCAGGTGCCGGCGAAATGGCCGCGTTATTGCCCGCGGTTTGCGATGCTGCACAGCCTGCTAATATACTAACCAACATGGCCGCGATAATTGATTTAATTAATGCTGGCACTTTTACCTCAGCTTGCGTTGGGATACTTAACATTGAACACACCTTAAACTACTGTCCCTTTAGACTACTGCCCTATGTACAATTTGTTAAGTTGTCCTTATTGTCAAGGCAACACGTCAATTATGATCAGCAACCCTTCTTAAAAGGTCAATTCCGATGCTTTACACCATGTTGGATCTAATCAATCTGATTGTCACTGCGTATGTTTGGACATTAATTGCGTATGTGATTTCCAGCTGGCTGATCACGTTTAAGATCATCAATCCGTATCAGCCGTTAGTGCGGTGGATATTAGGACGACTTTATGATCTTCACGAACCCATTTTAACACCTATTCGGCGGCTGCAATATCGGCTGATCCCCAATATGGGCGGGCTTGATTTATCGCCTTTAGTGGCTTTCTTCGGGGTGGAGTTGATCATCGCTCCAATATTACGCCGAATTATCATCATGATTTTTGCCTAAAGGCTTTACGATTACATCATAGATACTGCGGTTTTCATGTCATTCATGGGCTATTTAGTGACGTTCGCGAAATGAATATCATTGCGGGATCAATTATTTTATAAGCAGTTAAATTTAAACTACTGCATCAAAGGTTAGGGAGCTACGGTAATGGCTGAACATAAGGTTATTGACGGCAAAGCATTTGCAGCAGGCCTCACACAACGTATTGGTACCGCTGTTAGCGATTATACCGCGGCTGGACATCCGCAACCAGGCCTAGCCGTGGTGTTGGTAGGTGAAGATCCGGCATCACAAGTTTATGTGCGCAATAAAATCAAAACCACCATCGAAACCGGCATGCAGTCTATCGAACATAAGTTGGATGTAACCACCAGCCAAGACGAGCTGATGGCGTTGATTGACCAGTTGAATAAAGATGACAGCATTGACGGTATTCTGGTGCAGTTACCGCTGCCACCACAGATTAATGCAGATGCTGTGATTGATGCTATCGACCCTAATAAAGATGTCGACGGGTTCCACGTTACTAATGTTGGTCGCCTATCCATCGGGCTTGATGGAAATATCCCATGTACGCCTTACGGATGTTTGATGTTGCTGCGTGATCATTACGGAAATGATTTAAGCGGCAAGAATGCCGTTGTTATTGGGCGGTCAAATATTGTGGGCAAACCAATGGCGCAATTGTTATTAGCAGAAAGCTGTACGGTTACCATCGCCCATTCCCGCACCAAAGATCTGCCTGCGCTTTGCCGCAGTGCCGATATTATTGTGGCGGCGGTCGGACGTCCGGAAATGGTCGATGCTGATTGGGTTGGTGAAGGCGCGGTGGTGATTGATGTGGGCATCAACCGTGTGCCAGCACCAGAACGCGGTGAAGGTAAATTCCGCCTGACCGGTGATGTGAATTATGAAAGTGCGGCACGTAAAGCCAGCGCCATTACACCTGTGCCGGGCGGTGTCGGGCCGATGACCATCGCCTGTCTTTTGCGCAATACCTTAGTTGCCGCAGCACGCCGCCGCGGGGTGGATGTGCCTGACACTATTGGCTAATTCTCCATGCGACAATATTGAACCAATTTATTGCGATAAATAGGGGTATATTGTTGTCGTTGACGATATTGAGGGGCGCATCTGATGGCGTGGCAATTCATTCTTTTAGGCTTATCCATGCTGGCGGTGCTGGGCGTTTTGTTCTGGGGCATTTTCACCATGGCAAACGGCGGTGAATATAATGCCAAGTGGTCAAACAAGATCATGCGATATCGTGTCATCTTACAAGGCATTGCATTACTGATATTTGTAGTGGTATTGCTTATGGCTGGTCGTGGTTAAGGGGGCTTCGACCTGATCGGATATAACTTCACCAATATAGGTTGGTGACAGCTGAAAATAGGACTTAATATGGTCAAGCTGAATAAAATTTATACACGGACAGGTGATCAGGGCGAGACAAGCCTTGTGAACGGTCATCGTGTATCAAAACACTCCCTTCGTCCGTCTGCCTTTGGGTCAGTGGATGAGCTTAATTCTGTGATCGGGGTATGCCGTCTTCATACTGCCGCCATGGATGATATGCGTTTTGATGAAATGTTGGGCCGCATCCAAAATGATCTCTTTGACCTTGGCGCTGATTTAGCGACACCAGTTAATGAGAATCGTAGCGAAGGTGATTTGCGGATCACCCCACATCAAGTGGCGCGGATTGAGGCTGAGATTGACGAGATGAACGCCAGTTTAGCGCCATTAAATTCATTCGTGCTGCCTGGTGGTGCGCCAGCTGCGGCATATGTTCATCTGGCGCGCGCGCAAGCCCGCCGGACCGAACGCGAAATGACCGAACTTGCAACGCAGGAAGCTGTTGGTGAGCCTGCAATGCAATATATCAATCGATTGTCTGACCATCTATTTGTGATGACACGATACATCAACAATATTGAGGACAGTGATGTCCTTTGGAAGCCGGGGATGAATGCATGATCGGGCCAGGTGGACCGACCTTATTTAGACTCGAACGGAAATAGAGCACGAAATCCAGCGAGAAGGAGTGAACGCTCATGAAGATTTTAGTCCCTGTAAAACGGGTTATTGATTATAACGTCAAGGTTCGCGTGAAAGCTGACCAGACAGGCGTTGAGTTGGCTAACGTTAAAATGGCCATGAACCCATTTGATGAAATTGCGGTGGAACAAGCTATTCGCCTGAAAGAAGCTGGCACTGCGACCGAAGTTGTTGCTGTTTCTGTTGGCCCTGACCAGTCACAAGAAACTATTCGCACTGCCCTTGCCATGGGTGCTGATCGCGGCATTCACGTGCAGGCATCTCATGACACTGAGCCATTGGCTATTGCCAAGATCCTGAAGGCACTTGTTGCTAAAGAAGAACCAGGACTTGTTATTGTTGGCAAACAGGCCATTGATGATGATAGCAACCAAACTGGCCAAATGCTTTCAGCATTGCTGGGGTGGCCACAAGCAACATTCGCATCTGGTGTTGAAATCGCCGGTGATGCATTGAATGTTATCCGTGAAGTTGATGGTGGGCTTGAGCATATCTCATCTTCACTGCCAGCAGTTATTACGGTTGACCTGCGCTTGAATGAGCCACGTTACGCATCACTGCCAAACATCATGAAAGCAAAGAAGAAACCGCTTGACCAAGTTAGCCTTGAAGAGCTGGGCGTTGATGCGGCACAGCGCTTGACTGTTGTTAAAGTTGAAGAGCCGCCAGCACGTGAAGCTGGCATCACGGTTGGTTCAGTATCTGAGCTGGTCGAAAAATTGAAAAACGAAGCTAAAATTATTTAAGGGGTATAGATATGTCTATTCTTGTTCTTGCTGAACACAATAATGCTGAACTTAACCCAGCAACCTTAAATACGGTTGCGGCAGCGGCAGAGGTTGGTGGTGATATCCACGTTCTTGTTGCTGGTAGTGGGTGCGGTGCGGTTGCAGATGACGCTGCGAAGGTGGCTGGCGTGTCAAAGGTACTTTGTGCCGATAGCGCTGAATATGCAAACGGCATTGCCGAAAACATGATCCCATTGATTACATCTGTGGTCGACGGGTATAGCCACCTGATGGCGCCAGCGACAACATATGGCAAAAATATTCTGCCTGGTGTTGCTGCACTTAAAGATGTTGCGCAAATTTCTGACATTATCCGTGTCGATGATGCGTCAACATTCCAGCGTCCTATTTATGCAGGTAACGCACTTGCGACCGTTAAGTCTGATGAAGCCTTAAAGGTTATTACTGTGCGCACAACATCATTCGAGCCAGCAGCCGCAAGCGGCGGCAGTGGCGCGGTGGAAGCTTTGTCTGCAACAGGTGATGCTGGCAAGACTACATTTGGTAAGTCTGAGCTGTCTTCATCTGACCGTCCTGAACTGACATCTGCAAAGATTGTTATTTCTGGTGGCCGCGGCATGCAGGATGGCGCGAACTTCGCCATGCTTGAAAAAGTTGCGGATAAGTTGGGCGCTGCTGTGGGTGCATCACGCGCTGCTGTTGATGCAGGGTTTGTGCCTAATGATTATCAGGTTGGCCAAACCGGTAAGGTTGTTGCACCTGATCTTTATGTTGCGGTTGGTATTTCCGGTGCGATCCAGCACTTGGCCGGCATGAAAGATTCTAAAGTCATCGTTGCGATTAACAAAGATGAAGAAGCGCCTATCTTCCAAGTTGCTGATTATGGGCTGGTGGATGATCTGTTTGAAGCAGTGCCATCACTTGATTCAGAGCTTGGCTAACAGGCTTTATATGAATGACGAAAGCGGAGGCTTCGGCCTCCGTTTTTTTTGGGATATTATGGCGCCAATAGGGCAGAACGTACCGCCGCGATCACCTTAGGTGAAGGCCAGTTAAGCGGGCCTTCAATACGGCCCACTATCCGGCCACCCGGTTGAATAAGAAAGCTGGTTGGCATGACGTTGATCTCAAGCGCGCGCGGCAAGTCACCAGATGGATCATAGACGCGGGTAGGGATGTTGATGCCTTTTTGGGCCAAAAATTCTTCACCAAATTCGTGACCTTTGCGGTCAATACCCACCAAGATCACCGCCATATCATCTGCTGCGAGGGCGGTATTTAATACGGCGAGGTCAGGCAGTTCATGAACACAAGGCGCGCACCAGCTGGCCCAAAAATTTACCAAGACCGGGCGTGTCGCAAGATCAGCAAATGATATTGCCGTGCCATCGTGTTGCATTATGACGGTATTGGGGCTTGTCCGATCCAGCGGTTTCATTGTATGCAATGCATCAGACGATGCGCTGGGGATTAATGATGCGGGGATTAATGATGCGCAGACAAGGCACGCCACCAGCATGGCGGATCGCAATATGCGCTGCATCGGTGACGTTATGCGATGCATGGGTGATTGTGATAGAATAGTTTTGATCATGGACGGAAGATAACAGATGACAAATCAAGAAAACACTAAAAATGCCAGCACTATTTGGGGTGGCCGTTTTGCCGGCGGCGTTTCTGGTGTGATGGAACGTATCAACGCGTCTATTTCTTTTGATCAAGAGTTATATCGCCAAGATATTCGCGGGTCTAAAGCCCATGCCGATATGTTGGTCAAGACTGGCATCATCACCGCAGAAGATGGCGATGCTATTAACAAAGGTCTTAGTCAGATTGAAGATGAGATTGCCCAAGGGCAGCTCACGTTTTCAACAGCCCTTGAAGATATTCATATGAATATCGAAGCACGGCTGGCGGAGATCGCAGGTGATGCTGCAAAACGGCTGCATACCGCACGGTCACGCAATGACCAAGTCGCGACCGATTTAAGGTTGTGGGTGCGGGATGCCATTGATGCCGTCATGGGTGATATTCGTGCGGTCCAAACGGCATTGTTAGACCAAGCCGAAGCACATGCTGCGACCGTCATGCCTGGTTATACCCATATGCAAACAGCGCAGCCTGTAACGGTTGGCCATCATATGATGGCTTATGTTGAGATGTTAAATCGAGATTATAGCAGGTTTGCAGATGCCCGCGCGCGCATGAATGAATCGCCCCTTGGGGCTGCCGCATTAGCCGGAACATCATTCCCGATTGATCGCCAACTGACCGCCAAGACATTAGGTTTTGATCGGCCCATGCGGAATTCTATGGATGCGGTTGCTGACCGTGATTTTGTGGCGGAATTTTTATTCGCGGCATCTTTAACAGCGGTACATCTGTCACGCCTCGCTGAAGAATTGGTCATGTGGTCATCAGATCGGTTTGGTTTTATCAACTTGTCCGATGAATTTTCCACCGGATCTTCGATCATGCCGCAAAAACGCAACCCTGATGCAGCAGAATTGATCAGAGGTAAGCCCGGACGCATTACCGGATCATTGATGACATTGCTGATCATCCTTAAAGGTCTGCCTATGACTTATGGTAAGGATTTGCAGGAAGACAAAGAACCTGTGTTCGATGCAGCAGAACATCTGATGATCGCCTTGGCCGCCATGACTGGCATGATGCGTGATGTGAAATTCCAGCCTGAAGCCATGCGTGATGCGCTCAATAGCGGTTTTGCAACAGCAACAGATTTGGCCGATTGGATGGTGCGTGTGTTAAACCTGCCCTTCCGGAAGGCCCATCATGCGACAGGCGCGATTGTGGCATTAGCCGAAGCACAGGGCAAACGCCTTGATGAATTGAGCCTTGATGACATGCAATCAGTGTTGCCAGAAATAACTGCTGATGCGCTGGATGTGTTGACGGTTGACCATTCCGTCGCATCACGCATGAGTGAGGGCGGCACTGCGCCTGAAAAAGTTATTGCTGCGATTGCAGCGCAAAGAAAAGAGTTTAAAGTCTGATCGCATCATCATAAGATCAGATGCATCAATAATCGCAATTTATGCGACGATATGGAGTTTAATATGCCAGTAGTTAAGGGACCGTTTGTGAATATGCCGTCCGTTTTAAAAATGACCGCAATGATGGTGCTGGTACTGGCGCTGGCGGCAGGACTTTCGGCTTGCGGCAAACGTGGTGAGCCATATCGACCATCCGAAGTCACAACACCGACTTCATAACCCTTTTTGATAGAGCAACTTATGGCTGGTTTTGAACGTATTGATGGTCATCTGAGTGTAGATGGCATCAGGCTTGATGATATTGCTGCGCGTTTTGGCTCACCAATTTATATCTATTCTGCTGATGCAATCACCGCAGCTTATCAACGTTTTACCCACGCGGTAAGCGGTGCGAATAGCCATGTTCACTTTGCCTTAAAAGCCAATTCCAACATGGCGGTGCTGCGCCTGCTTGCACGCCTAGGTGCCGGTGCAGATATCGTGTCAGGCGGCGAAATGAAACGTGCCCTAGCGGCAGGCATTCCTGCCGGCAATATCATCTTTTCCGGCGTTGGTAAGACTGACGCGGAAATCCGTAATGCATTGCACGAACATGTTGGCCAGATTAATGCTGAAAGCCCAGCCGAGGTTGGCCGCATCTTGGATATCGCGCAAGAGATGGATGTAAAGGCCACGATTGCCCTTCGGGTTAACCCTGATGTCGAGGCAGGCACTCATGCCAAGATAGCTACTGGCAAAAGTGATACAAAATTCGGCATCGCGATGGAAAATTGTGCTGAATTATATCGGATTATTTCGGACCATCCTAATGGCATTGCCGGCGGGTTAGCCGTGCATATCGGGTCACAAATTATGTCACTGACACCGTTTGAAAATGCATGGTCAAATCTGCTGGAACTGGTGGAAGCCCTGCGCAATGACGGCATGGAGGTGCCATCATTAGACCTTGGCGGCGGGCTGGGTGTGGATTACAGCACGGGCGAGTCTGCTGACCTGGATGGATTTGGACAATTGGTGACACGTCTTTTCGGCAACCGCAAATTGTCATTAGGCTTTGAGCCCGGTCGGTTTATTGTGGCGGAAGCTGGCGTGTTACTGACCCGTGTTATTTACACAAAGGACGGCACAGATAAAACATTCATCATCACAGATGGTGCAATGAATGACCTGATTCGCCCAACATTGTATGACGCTTTTCACCGGATTGAACCTGTTGCCCCACTAGGTGGTGAGCTGGTCATGAGTGATATTGTTGGCCCTGTTTGTGAAACTGGAGATTATCTTGGTCTTGGGCGGATGATGCCGCCCATGCAAACAGATGATGTATTGGCGGTCATGTCGGCTGGTGCTTATGGTGCTGTTATGCGGTCATCATATAATACGCGGCCACCTGCGGCTGAGGTGATGGTGCTGGATGGTGAAGCACATTTGGTATCCAAGCCGCAACGTGTTGAAGACTTGATCGCCCTAGACACTATCCCAGATGCATTAACGTAATTAGCATTTTAAATGTTAGGAAATACTTATGAATTAGGCGGCGTGATCGGGATCACCACGATTTCGGTCACGTCATCATTCTCAAGTTTTTGATCTAGGCTTATTTGAGTTGAGAATGGGATGGATATCCCACCATCAATAATATCGAGATCAAGCGTGATGGTTTTTTCATCTAACACAAGGCCAAAATTATCAGTCACGGTTAGCAGCAATGACGGTGCCAATACCCCCCAATTGCTCAAGTTGGTGATTTCACCTGTCACGCGAATTGTGTCACGTAAGCGCGTGCCAGAAAGACGTGCGACTTCGAGTTTATCAAGTTGCGGTGCCGTCGTCATGCCAATGGCCTGATAGATCTGGCCTGTCCAAGGTGCATTCGCCGCAATGAAATTTCGGTTCATGGTCATTACGGCGGTCATGATGATCATCAAGGATACCAGCACCACAGCCCAGCGCCATGACTTGAGCTGGCCCGCCAAGTCTGCGTCTTCGGTGACAACATCAGCGCCGCCACGTTTAGCATGCCAAACATGCGTGCAGACCGAACAGCGCACGTCACGTCCGCCAGTTTTGATGTCTGCCGTATCAACCCGGAAGATGGTTTCGCAATGTGGGCATGTCAACAACATGAGGTGCCTCTCTCTTCTAGACGTTACTATAACAATATCCACATCAAGTTCTAGTCGGATGACATGACCTTTTTAATATCATCGTGTATGGTGGCTTCATGATGAAAGCATTTCTGATCACTGTCCCTTTATTGCTTGTTGCGGGCCTTATGGTTGGCACCCAGTATTTTGCCCATTATGTGCGCATGACGTCTTATCAGGACACTGTCCCAAGCAGCGTGCGCACCGGCATTGTGGTGGCGACCGGGCTTGATGGCCGCGTGACCGCAGGCATCAATAAATTAGTAAATAATGATGCAGATCGATTATTAATTTCAGGTGTGGGTAAAGGTGTTCGTAAATCAGATATCACCCGCATTGTGGCCACGTCACCTGATGTAAGGCCGTTTGAATTAGACCGTAAAATGACATGTTGTGTGGATTTGGGTTTTGATGCCACTGATACTATTGGCAACGCAATCGAAGCCAAGGCATGGGCAGGGCAACATCATATTGACCATATTGTTGTGGTGACATCTGATTTTCATATGCCGCGCACCATGGTCGCGTTTGGCCAGCATTTTACGCCTAACCAATTAACCCCATCCCCGGTCAACACCCCGTGGTTACAACTTGATGAGGATGGATTTTCGTCATGGTGGCATACGCCAGAACGCATCCATCTGATGAGTTTAGAAATGATCAAATATCTTGCACGTGTCATCGCGCAGATTGTTTAATCAAGCTGACCGTAATCTTTAATTTTTGACCTGATATCACGTGTCCTGGTGAAAAGTTCCTGCAGTTTATCAGCTTCTTTCCAACGGATAGCACGCTGCAGATAGGTCAGGTCTTCGCTGAACCGTCCAAGCATTTCAAGCACTGCATCAGCATTATTAATAAACACATCACGCCACATTACCGGGTCAGAAGATGCGATTCGGGTAAAGTCACGGAAGCCTGACGCTGAGAATTTAAACACATCATTTTGTAGCTGTTGTTCAAAATCAAAAGCCGTGCCCACAATAGTGTAAGCAATAAGGTGCGGTAGGTGTGAAGTAATGGCCAACACACGGTCATGATATTCAACATCCATGTCTTCGACCAGCGCACCCATGGCGATAAAGAAGTCGCGAAGTTTTTCAACATCACTTGCAGGCGCGGATAATGGAAGCATGATCCAATACCGGTCTTTGAACAGCGTGGCAAAGCCAGACTCTGGACCAGAATATTCCGTGCCGGCGATCGGGTGAGATGGGATAAAAACAATGTCATCACGAAGATGAGGGGCTACATCATCAATCACCGATTTTTTAGTCGACCCTGTATCGGTAAGGATGGCGCCTTTTTTCATATGAGGAATAATGTCAGCCGCGGCCGCCGCCATGGCACCCACCGGGATGGCGAGTATCACCAAATCTGCATCAACCACCGCATCAGCGGCAGAAGCCATCACATCACCCAAATTAATATTGGCCGCAGTTTTGCACACATCGGCATCAGCATCATAAGCCGTAATGCGTGCCGCCAGTCCATGGCTTTCCACGGCACGGATCACGGATGATCCGATCAGGCCAAGCCCAATCACTGCGATTGTTTGAAATTTTACATGTGACATGATGGTACTTTCGTTATGCCGTACCTAGCGTGGCGGCAAAATCTTTAAATGCGGCGGCGGTGATCTCCATTTCTTCTGGGTCACCTAATGACATCCGTAGATATTCAGGTAACCCATAAGGCACCATGCCCCGCAATTGAATACCGCGATCAGCCATAAAGGCGTGGGCCGCGGCAGCTTGATCAGCATCTGCAAATTTAATTAAGAAAAAATTCGCCCGTGATGGCATTGGTGTGAAACCTGCCTGTTCAATGGAAGACATCATCATTGGCATGTATTCTTCATTATGGGCAAGGCTGCGGGCGAAAAAGTCTTCATCACCAACCGCCGCAATACCTGCCATTGCAGCAGCAGCGTTAACGCTGAACGGACCGCGGATAGAGGCCAAGACCGCCATAATAGACGGCGGAAAATATCCCCACCCCAACCGAAGCGCCCCAAGGGCAAACATTTTTGAAAAGGTCCGCAGCATCACCACATTGTCATGAGCTTCAACATAGGCCGCGCCATCAGTGTAATCAGGGTCATCATGAGGAACATATTCGGCATAGGCACTGTCGAGCACAACGATCACCGAAGATGGCACAGATGCGATCAGCCGTTCAACAGCAGCCTTGGTTACCATCGTGCCGGTAGGATTATTTGGATTAGCCAGAAAGATAAGACGTGTTTTATCTGTCACCGCATTGATGATGTTATCAATACTAACGGTCAGATCATCATCATTCACCCGCACAGGCACACCGCCTGCAATGCGGATCGCCTGAGGAAAAACCAAAAACCCATACTGAGTATAGATCGCTTCATCGCCATCATTCAAATATGCCGTCGCCAATAGACCTATAAGTTCATCAGAACCATTAGATGGCAAGATCAGTTCAGGTTTAAGGTTAAAGCGAGTGGCAATAGCCTGCACCAGGTTAGCATTAATCTGATCTGGGTAACGATGAAGCAATGATGCCACATCAGCAATAGCCGCCTGGGCTTTTGGTGATGGGCCGAGCGCACCTTCATTAACTGATAATCTGATTTGCCGGCCTGCCGGGCTTGGCTTTACTTCAGGGCGGTAGCTAACAAGGTCAGCAATCGCTTTTTTTGGAGTAACCGTCATGGATCCAACTTTCTTTATTTGCGCCGATATCTTGGGCCTAAGATATATCACATTTTTGAATGATGCCAACAATCCCCGGTGTATCCGGATGATAGCCATCATGGGTTTCAATGCCTGCAGCCCCAATGGTTAACGTGATATCATGAACGGATGGGTCCGGCAGGATTGAAGATAACACCGCCGATTGGGCAAGATTATGGCTGGCCAACATATGCGTTTGGGCGGCGATATAAACATCTCCACCATCACGGCGATAAGCGGCAAGACGGTCAAGCCAACTGTCATCAAGTGACCAATCTGGCACGATACCAAGCTGTGCATCACCCATGGCAACAGCCGTGACCACATCCCCTGCCGCATCAAAAAGATGAGCGTCATAATTGGTCCCAAAGCGGAACGCGGCGGCAGCGGTAATGTCATCATGGTCAAGACATGCGATCACCAAGCCTCCCTGACTGGTCAAGTTATGCGCGATGATACTGCGCCATATTTTTTCCACTAAGACTGGCGGCAGTGATGATTGCCTAATCAGGTTTGAGATGAGGTCAGCTTCACGCCCGGGCCGGAACGTATGACGACCTGATTTAGCCGCAGAAACATTAGCCGCAAGTGCCGCACGAGCCTCAATCGCATGCAGAATAGTTTGATCCAGTTTATCAATATCACGGCGCACTTGCTGCAGGTCTAGTTCTCCTTGGTGTTGAACCTGATCATGATCTGATGATGACATGAAAACTCCCTTAACGTGGCCACGACGACTGCGGGGCTAAACTTTTGAACTTAGCGGTCATGTCGAACGACCGGACGTGATGATTGCACCGAACGTGCTTTACCGAG
Source organism: Puniceispirillales bacterium (SeqCode) (assembly GCA_965660595.1). GTDB lineage: Bacteria > Pseudomonadota > Alphaproteobacteria > Puniceispirillales > UBA1172 > JAGWAQ01. Next base: position 18,322 of record CBFIAO010000021.1, read on the forward strand.
TTTGCGGACCTGACTGTTGGCCCGACTTCTGGCGGTTGCTGTCTTTCCCTTAATGGCATAGATCATTTTACGTGCTTCGACAATTAAAACACCACCAAAAGGGTTAGGCAGACGTTCAACAAATGGCGCATAACGGGGATAAAATGTAGAATTTGATGGCGGCGCTGCCAAGGATTGATGGATTTTACCAACCTCAAAATCATGGTCTTTTAACAACGTTTTGATCTGATTCATGGAATACGGCAAGCCTGTGCCAAAGGGCGTATCATCACGGCTGGCCCAAATAGACCCACGATGCGGCACCACCATCACCAAGCTGCCTTGGCTTTTGAGGGCACGCCATGCTTCGGCCAACATATCATGCGGCGATGGCGCACGTTCAAGCCCATGAATGACAAAAAGTCCATCAAGGCTGGCGTCTAAAACTGGAAGCGCTGCGGGGTCAACCTTAGCTTGGCGACTGCGGTAATGATGGCCCGCATCCCCTGCCCTTAAAGCTGGCCAAGGCTGGGTCGCGCATTCGATGGTTTGAAAATTGACCAAATCTGGGTAATGGTCAGCGATATATTTAAGATATGGCCGCATATAGCCAAGGCCTGCCACCGCGAGATCATGTCGCCCATGGGGCAGGCATGAGGTGAGGACCGGTTTTAACTTGCGGGAAATTAAATGACGCACCATACGGCCTGTCGATGTTTGATAATATGCCGCTAACGCATTGCCGCTATCTGCATCAGGCGATGATGGATGCTTGTTCTTTTGCTTGACCATATTTATCCTGACCCCATCTCATGCTTTAGTAGACATTATTACCCTTGGAGGCATCCATGGCCACGCTGCCCGCAGAATTGATCCGTGTTCCTGCACTTGACGACAACTATATCTGGATAATTCGCAATCCGTCTAGTGGGGCGGTGGCGGTGATTGACCCTGGAGATGCTGATGCAGTGATGATGGCCTTAACCATACAAGGCATGACGTTAACTGAGGTGATTAACACCCATCATCATTGGGACCATACGGATGGCAATGCAGCGTTAATGGCGAAATATGACGTGCCACTAACAGCGCCATTTCTTGAAGATGAAGAAGAGCCTATTGAAAATATCACCCATATCGTTAATGGCGGCGATGAAGTCACCATTGCAGGATATAAGGCGCAGGTTATCGCCACCCCGGGCCACACGATGAGCCATGTTGCGTATTATCTGCCCGATTGTTTTGGCGATTATGGGGTCGCTTTTGTCGGAGATAACCTGTTTTCGTTAGGATGTGGCCGCGTGTTTGAAGGCACGATGGCGCAAATGTGGTCATCACTTATGGCCATTCGCGCCTTACCTGACGACACCGTGATTTGCGGTGGGCATGAATATTCTGCCGCTAATGCGAATTATGTTGAAAGCCTGAATTGGCCGCGCCCAGAAGCGGCGCAACGTATTGCGGAAATTCGTGCTTTACGGGCAAAAGAGATGCCTACCCTTCCTGTACGTTTGGGTGATGAAAAACTGGCCAACCCATTTTTGAATTGTGATGCCGCCGATTTAGCCAAGGCCATGAACATGCCAGGACAAGACGGCATGGCCGTTTTTACAGCCCTGCGTGAAGGTAAAGATAATTTTTAAAACTGGCGTGATGCCTGTTAGCCAATATTAGATAACCGATATGCCACGGTCTTACAGTTCGGGTAGACATCTGGTTTCTGGGTTTGAACCATTACGCCTATGACATCTTTAAATCCAGATATCGCATCATAAATATGCCGAGCAATGGTTTCTTGCAGGTCATAATGACGTGCTTGGGCAATGTCGATCACGGTGTTGCGCACCACATCATAATCCAGCGTATCAGCTACGTTATCAGCAGTTGGTTCATTTTCAGGATCAAGCCTGACTTCAACATCAATCAACACACGTTGCTTGGCTTCTTTTTCGAAGTCATGCAGGCCAATGGAACACATCACCTCAACTTCATGAAGAAAGACAGATCGTTGGAGCCCACCTGATGGTGCGGCAGTATTCAGAGCAGATGAAGTCATCACATTACTCGTCAAGAAAAGCTACGTCACGGTTTGGCGGACGCAAGTGCAAACCGCCATCTATAGTGACGGTATGACCTGTCATGGCCATTGTGTCCAGCATCATTATTACTGAACGTGAAATATCTTCAAGCTGCGCCCCTTGACCGAGTGGATTTCGGCGATGAGCAATTTCATATTCTTCTTGGGTTTGATCACCAGAACGCAAGATTATTCCCGGCGCAATGCCATTCACCCTAAGATAAGGCGCATAGGCCTGTGCCGCGATAGTCGTGAGCCCATCAAGCGAAATTTTTGATAACGTGTAGCTGTAATAATCTGGGTTTAGGCCACTGAGTTTGGCATCCGTGATGTTGATAACAGCACCGCGTGTCGCTGGAAAGAGTGGCTTGATCATGGCGGCGAAAGATTTGGTCATCACCGTCGGCGCGATCGCGTTTACGGCCATGTGTTTAGACATCATCGCAGCACTGACATCTTGGGCCGTGTCTAATTCAAATAGAGAGGCGTTATTGATTAAGGCCATTTGACCATCATGATAAGTAATGGCACGCATCAGGTCTTCGGCAGCGGCAGCATCTGATAAATCCGCCTGATGAAGTTCACATTCACCACCTGATTTATTTATCTGATGCATAACATGTTCAGCTTCGGTGGCTTTGGAGCGATAATGCAAATGCACTTTCCAGCCCATATCAGCCAGCGTGAGCGCAAGGTGACGGCCTACCCGCGCGGCGCCTCCAGTTATCAGCACAGACTTGATGATGTTATTTTTCATTTATCCTGACCTTTGGCAGGCTACCCTAACCGCGACAGGTTTGATGCTTGTCAGACCGTGTCCACGATAACGTCAGGTGTTATTCCAACTGCCTTTATCATATCGTCTGCACCGCCATCGCGAAATAACCCATGCCCCGTGATCAGCACCGTGGTCATGCCTGCGGCATGTCCGCCAAGAATATCGGTATGCAAAGTATCGCCCACCATGGCGATGCGCTTACGGTTTAAGTTGGAGCGGCCCATCAAGGCTTCAAGTCTGGCCGCCGCAAGATCATAAATCGCCGGATATGGTTTACCGTACCATTGAATATTCGCGTCTTCTGCCGCCATGCCAAGTGCATTAAGGGCATGTGCTATCCAAAACCCAGGTTCACGCGTGAAGCCGCTTTCGAGAGGGGCGGTTACATCAGGGTTTGCGACCAAAATTGGTGTTCCTGACGCAATGGCAGCGGTTAATGACGCTTGCCACATGTCATCCCAATTTACGGCACCAAAAAATCCAATCGCATCACAAGCCTGCCAATCTTCGGGGTATGATGGGTCAAGGGCAGTACAGGTCATGTTAAGGTCAGTGGGTAAGTCCGTGAAGCTGTCTATCACGCCAAGATGTTGGCAGGATGAAGCAGCAAGATGATGCAGCAAGGCATCACGGCTGGACATGACATATTCGGGCGTAATATCGATACCTAATTGTTGATATCTGATGCCAGCTTTTGCCTTGTCTTTGCTGGCGCCGTTCGTCAACACCATGGTGGTGATGCCTTCAGCTTTTGCTGTGTTGATCAGGTCATCAGCGCCAGCGACTGGGTCTGGCCCAATATTCAAGACGCCAAAACCATCAAGCAGCAACGCATCAAAAGATGATAACACATCACGCAAACGAGACGCATAACGGGGGGCGTCATGTGCGTCTGCATGGCCCGTGATAGGTGGCATCATTGGCCGCAAGTATTCATAAATAGTAATAGCCTTCGCCACGTTCATTGGTGATGAAAGATCATAAGGTGATGTCATGGCTTGGTCCCGCTTTGCACATGCAGATAGTTTACCGTATAAGCATATCAAATTACTCACCAACCTGCATGTGCTGTTTGTCAGTCATGCCCCTTAATTGAGGCCTAATCAATGAAGACAATTTTGATCACGGGATGTTCATCAGGGATTGGCTATGACACGGCACGACGTTTCAAAGATATGGGATGGCAGGTGTTGGCAACATGCCGCAAGAAAAAAGACGTCATACGGCTTACCAATGAAGGCTTTGAAAGTTTTGTCATCGATTATGAAGATGAAACAAGTATCCATAAAGGTTTCGATGAAGCCATGACGCGGTCTGGTTGCCGTATTGATGTGCTGTTCAATAATGGTGCTTATGCTATTCCTGGGGCGGTAGAAGATTTGCCAACTGATGCATTGCGACAAATTTTCGAAGCTAACTTTTTTGGATGGCATACGTTAACGCGCCTGGTAACACCGGTCATGATCGCACAAGGCCATGGACGCATTATTCAAAATTCATCTGTGCTGGGTTTTGCTGCTATGCGGTTGCGGGGCGCCTATAACGCGACAAAATTTGCGCTAGAGGGGCTGACCGATACGATGCGGATTGAGCTAGAGGGCACGAATGTTCATCTTGTGTTGATTGAGCCAGGACCGATCCGCACCAAGATTCGTGAGAACAGCTATGTGCATTTTAAGAAATGGATCAAATGGAAAGGCACACGTGGCGAGGCCATATATCGCGGTAAATTAATCCCGAGGCTTAAGCTCATTAACCCACCAAGAGACCGTTTTGAATTGATGCCTGATGCCGTTACAGATGCTGTGGTCCATGCTGCCACCAGCGCAACACCGCGGATAAGATACCGCATTACCATTGCCACTAAAATCATGGCATTGTTAAAACGCGTGACCACATCACGTAGATTTCAGCGAATCGCGAAGAATTATTAACAATAAACAATTAAGGCTTAGCTAAATTAGCTAAGCCTTAATGCGTTTTAACTTATTAAACTGAGTTAGGTTAATCACGCCACTTAATCGCGCCAGCCTAATCACGATAATCAGAACCTTCTTCATCGAGGATTGCTTTCATCTCAGTCATGAAACGATCACCCATGCCGGGATAGCTTTCCAATTCACGTGCAGTCTTTTCAGCAACATCTTCGGGAACATAGCGAAGAGGCTGGCCAGTTTGCAGGGCCATGATGTAATTTTCAGCAGCGCGTTCAAAGTAATAAAGGCGGTTGAACGTATCAGCCGGGCTATCGCCGATCACCAGCACACCATGGTTGCCCATCACCATTGTTTTCATCTTAGGATCGGTGAGCATGTCAGCACAGCGCGCGCCTTCATCTTCAAAGGCAAGCCCACCATATTCACCATCAATCACAACACGGTTAAAGAACATGCAGGCATTTTGGTCAATCGGCGGCAGGGTGCTGTCCGCCAGTGACGCCAATACCGTGGCATGAACAGAATGCACATGCATCACACAGCGTGCATGCGCACAATGACGGTGAATCGCGCCATGAAGACCCCAAGCGGTCGGGTCAGGGGCGTCTGGGCCTGACATGGTGGCCGGGTCATTCGCATCAACCAAGATCATGTCAGATGCACGAATACGCGCAAAATGACGTTGGTTCGGGTTCATCAAAAACTGCGTGCCATCATCATTCACCGCAAGGCTAAAGTGATTGGCAACACCTTCATGCATGCCTTCACGTTCTGCCCAGCGGAACGTGCAAGCCATGTCCACACGTTCATCATAATATTCAATGTTACGACGATCTTCTGCAAAATTAGCGACAGTCATC
>CBFIAO010000022.1:0-23492 GCA_965660595.1 Puniceispirillales bacterium (SeqCode)
CATGAAGGTAGCCGGAAACCATGTTCTGACAAGGTACCTTTTCTGGCCCTATCACCTTTATACATTGCGCCAATCTGAGGCACGGTCACATGACTTTCATCAATGAATAGTATAGCGTCTTCGGGTAGGTATTCAAAAAGTGTTGGGGGTGGCTCGCCCGGACCGCGACCGGACAAATACCTAGAATAGTTTTCAATACCGTTACAAACACCTGTAGCTTCGATCATCTCAAGATCAAAGGTGGTACGTTGTTCAAGGCGCTGTGCTTCGAGAAGTCTGCCAGCCGATTCAAGCTCCTCAAGACGAGTCTTCAGTTCTGCCTTAATCATTTTGCTTGCCTGTTCCAAGGTTGGTTTTGGCGTTACATAGTGGGAGTTTGCAAAAATTCTAATAGCTTCGCGGTCACCTGACTTCTGACCTGTAAGTGGGTCAAATTCAGTAATAGTTTCTATTTCATCTCCCCAAAGTGAGATGCGCCATGCAGAATCTTCAAGGTGGGCGGGAAAGATTTCTACGACATCGCCGCGTACCCGAAAACAACCACGTTGAAAAGCGGTGTCATTGCGTTTGTACTGAAGTTCCGTTAATCGGCGTAACAGTTGTTGGCGTTCAAGAATTTCACCTTTAGTGAGCTTCACCACCATGCTGGAATAGGTTTCCACAGAGCCGATACCATAAATACAGGATACTGATGCAACGATAATAACATCACGCCGTTCTAGTAGCGCTCTTGTTGCTGAGTGGCGCATGCGATCAATTTGCTCATTAATCGTGGCTTCTTTCTCGATGTAGGTGTCTGACCGCGGCACATAGGCTTCAGGCTGATAGTAGTCATAATAAGAGACAAAATATTCAACCGCGTTATCAGGGAATAAGCTGCGCATCTCCCCATAAAGTTGAGCGGCTAACGTTTTATTTGGTGCAAGGATGAGTGAAGGACGGTTTTGCGACTGTATCACATGCGCCATTGTAAATGTTTTACCAGAACCTGTAACGCCGAGGAGAACTTGATCACGCTCTTGCCCGTCAATACCTTTTATCAGCTCACTGATTGCAGTTGGCTGGTCGCCAGAAGGTTCATATTCGGTGTTCAGAGTGAGCGGAGGTGTTTGCTCAATCTCATCAGCGAAAAGAGGTTTAGTTGGATCTTTGGGTGAGGTTTCATCGGTCATGAAGTTAATATAGTTTATGAATACCAGAAGGGGTAGGGCCGATATGATTAAATACTTCACGTATACTGGCCTATTTTTTCTTGGCTTTGTGCACTTGTAAGCCTATGAAAGGGAATGCATTGATCAAAGGGCCAATATGCTTCATAGATGCCCCTTAATAGATGCCTGAGGCCAAGAGCCGAAGGGAAAGGAAAATTCAGATGTCTCTTATTGCAGATCGTCTTTCAGTAATTAAACCTTCACCAACCATTGCTGTGTCTACCAAAGCTGCTGAGCTTAAAGCTGCCGGCCGTGATGTGATTGGCCTTGGTGCAGGTGAGCCTGATTTTGACACGCCAGAACATGTTAAAGAAGCCGCGCGTAAGGCTATGGCTGATGGCATGACAAAATATACGGCCGTTGATGGCATCCCACAGTTGAAAGAAGCGATCGTTGAGAAATTCAAACGTGAAAACAATATCACCTGCACGGCCCAAGAAGTTTCAGTAGGCACCGGCGGAAAACAAGTGCTGTATAACGCCCTGATGGTGACGCTTAACCCTAATGACGAGGTGATTATTCCAGCGCCATATTGGGTATCGTATCCTGATATGGTGTTGCTGGCTGGCGGAACACCTGTTCCAGTGTCTTGCCCTGCTTCAACTAATTTTAAACTGCAGCCTGAACAACTGGAGGCTGCTATTACGCCAAAGACAAAATGGCTTATCCTGAACAGCCCATCCAACCCTTCGGGTGCAGGATATACGTCTGATGAATTGAAGGCACTGGCCGAGGTTATCCGCCGTCATGACCATGTGCATGTGCTGACTGATGATATGTATGAACATCTTGTTTATAATGGCTTTGTGTTTTCTACCATGGCCGAAGTGGCGCCAGATTTACAGGATCGCATCTTGACCTTGAATGGTGTGTCTAAAGCATACTGCATGACGGGTTGGCGTATCGGGTATGCGACTGGTCCTGCGCCATTAATTAAAGCGATGGCTAAGTTACAGTCACAATCTACATCTAGTCCTAATTCGATCGCCCAGCATGCGGCTGTTGCTGCATTGACGGGCTCACTTGATTTTATGAAAACCAACCTCAAGGCATTTGATAGCCGTCGCCAGTTGGTGGTTGATGGCCTCAACAGCATTGATGGCATCACCTGCCCTGACCCTGATGGTGCGTTTTATGTCTACCCATCTATTGAAGGTGTGATTGGCCGTAAGCGTCCTGACGGTATCACCATTGAAAACGATAGCGATTATGTGACATGGTTGCTTGAAGATGGCGGTGTTGCGGCAGTACAGGGCGTTGCGTTTGGGCTTGAGCCGCATTTCCGCATTTCATACGCCACAAGCACAGAAGCTTTAGAAGATGCATGTGGGCGCATTAAACTGTCGACAGAAAAGCTGTCCTAGGCCTTCTTATAGACGTTATTCATGGAAACCGATCACAATATTGTGATCGGTTTTTTATTGCCCTGACATAATTTCCGCATAGTTTAGTTCTATATTCATCATGCTTAATCGCAGGTGAGAACAGAATATATTGCGGATTAGCATTACCTTATGAATGGAGTTTTGCATGTTGATTAAACCGTCGCGCCCTTGGGCGATTGCTGAACGAGACGCAACACCAGAAGATGTTTATGTTAATCGCCGGCAGATTTTGAAAACCATGGGTTTTGGTGTGGCGGCAACCACAATCTCTGGCTCGATGTTAGGTGGACACGCCATGGCCGCGATCACTGGCCTGCCTGCAGAACGGAACCCTGCGTTCAAAATGGACCGTGATATTACAGATGAAGATGAGGCCACAACCTATACCAATTTTTATGAATTTGGTTCATCTAAAAATATTTGGCGCTCTGCCAGCAAATTAGTCACTGACCCTTGGGCTATCACGATCGATGGAATGGTTGAAGAAGAAGTAACGATTGACGCGGAAGATTTACTTAGGAAATTGGCCATGCGCGGGGCAGGTGTTGAAGAACGACTTTATCGTCACCGTTGTGTTGAAGCATGGGCGATGGCTGTGCCATGGTCTGGGGTTACCATGAAATCCATAGTTGATTTTGCCCGACCTATGTCAGGCGCAAAATATATCCGCTTTGAAACCTTTCATGATCCTGATGTCGCCAAAGGCCAACGCCAGAATTGGTACCCTTGGCCGTATGTGGAGGGGATCACTATTGAAGAGGCGCAAAATGAATTAGCCTTCATGGCAACAGGTCTTTATGGCAAACCTATCCCCAACCAAAATGGGGCCCCAATTCGTTTGGTTATGCCATGGAAATATGGATTTAAAGGGATAAAATCTATCCGCCGTATTACGTTTACTGATGAACAACCAAAGAGTTTTTGGGAAGAATTGGCACCCCGGGAATATGGATTCTGGGCAAATGTTAACCCAAAATTCCCGCATCCACGTTGGTCGCAAGCTAAAGAACGTATGCTGGGTACCGGTAAGCGGATTAAAACTCAGATTTATAATGGGTATGAAGAGTGGGTAGCACCGCTTTATGCTGATATGCTTCAAAAACGTAAGCTATTTTTCTAATTTAGATATCCCTAATTTAGCAATACCTATTCAAGATATTTAACCTTTATGCGTCCTTGCGCCCCATGAAGAAATCAGCAATTCGTCCTGTCTCATCTAGGCCGGGCCCGGGATTGCCAGGAAACGCCGCAGCATCAATAGGTTCAAGTGGTTTGGTGAACCCAGCACTTTCCATGATGTGGTGAAAGTAGCCTATACGGCCTTTTTCTTGTTTGAAATCATAGCGATAGACTGGCTTTCCGCTGGTGCAAGCTTCACATGTCATGTTAACTGAATCCGAAGTAACCACCACCGCATCCACCACATCTAATATCCCAGGATATGGATTTTCAGAAATGCCATCCCACATCCAATGAGCAGGTGTTGTTAATAGATCAAGACCCATTTGGCCTTTAATCAGCGTTGCTGCTTCTTCATGACTTCGGCGTGAAGGAATGATCGCAAGCCCGCCATCAGTGGCATGGCCAAGGGCATTTAGATATTGCCCAAGGCGAGTGAATTCAGCCTCACCTACCTTATAACGGCGGTTACTTCCCCCCACCATAACGGCGATGCGTGGGTAAGGTAGGGCTAGGATTTCAGGTGATAAATTCGCCGCGCTTTCAGTAATTTTTTGTGGTGTAAGCGGGCTTAAGGACCCAAGCGAGAGCACCACATTATCTGCACGTAATTTATCATGTGAGGGGATGACGAGGTGGTCAAAAAGATGTGCAGGCAACTTGGGATCTTGGATATGAATGGTTTTTGATACCCCGCCTGATTTCTTGCGCAGAAGGATGGATAATCCAGCCATGCGGCGGCCTGTGGTGATGATGAGGTCAGGCCATCCTGCAGCAGCTGCGTTGGCGAGTGGTGAAGGTAAAGGGTAAAGCCCTGTTGCTGCCAATTTAGGGAAGTGGCGAATAATTTTTGGGGGCGTCAGGCGAATAATTTTTGGTGATATTCCCATGCGCTCGGCAAGTCCAATGGATTGCACTTCCATCCCCTTGGTGCCATCACTCACCACCCAGATTGAAGTGGCCTTTGCATAAATTCCGAAATCATTTGTGTTCATGGTAAAAATATTATCAAATATGGTTAAGTTTTGTAATAAACTTACTTTAGATTTTAAATTAATCTTAAGGGTAAGTAACCGGTCCTTAGGGACAGGGTCAATACGAAACCGATGACATGGGTGAAACCAATAATATGGGCGGAAAGATATAATGGCTTCCAAAATTAAACTTGATGATGTTGATCGCCGTATCTTGGAAGACCTTCAGGCTGATGGGCGCATGACGAATGTCGAGTTGGCCAAGCGTATTGGTATTTCAGCCCCGCCATGTCTGCGCCGCGTGCGCGCCCTTGAAGACCATAATATTATCCGCGGCTATCATGCTGATATTAACCCTGAAGCACTGGGGTATTCGGTGATGGTTTTTGCTTTTGTCGGGTTGATTTCACAAGCCGAGGCCGACCTGCAAGAGTTTGAAGCATTGGTCACTGACTGGCCAGAGGTGCGTGAGTGCCATATGTTAGTGGGTGAAACTGATTTCATGCTGAAAATCGTGGCCCAAGATTGGGACCATTTCCAACATTTTTTGACCACCAACCTGACACCTGCACCGAATGTTAGCCATGTGAAAACAGCGCTATCCATTCGGTCTAGCAAGGATGAACCGGGCGTCCCTGTCAAAGGCAGGAAAGACGCGCCTAAATAAACCCAGAAGAAACCCAGAAGAAACCTTGAAATACCCTAAATAAACCCTGAAATACACCAATAAAAAATACCCCAATAAAAAAAACGCCTGATACGGCGTCTGTTTTGTGTGGTGATTATATCACTACTGATATTGGCGGCGCCGAATTATGGCATCACCTTAAGCGGGTTAATTTCCACCACTTCATATGATTTGATCCCGCCTGGTGTGCGGACTTCGACGCTGTCGCCGACCCGTTTACCGATAAGGGCCTTGGCAATAGGAGATGAGGTTGAGATCAACCCGCGTTCAAGATCAGCCTCATAAGGGCCAACGATCGAATATTCAGATTCTTGATCTGTTTCTTCATCGGCAACCACAACAGATTTACCAAAAGTAATGGTCTCACCAGACAGCTTGGCCGGGTCAATGACCTCAGCACGGCTGGTGACGTCTTCAAGTTCGGCCACGCGGCCCTCAATAAATGACTGACGATCACGGGCCGCATGATATTCGGCATTTTCAGACAAATCGCCATGTTCACGTGCTTCAGCAATCGCCTTGATCACGTTTGGGCGGTCTTCGGTTTTGAGCTTAACCAATTCAACCTTAAGGGTATTTAGTCCAGCTTCGGTAAAAGGGATTTTTTCCATTACTTGTCTCGTCATCTACTTGATTAACTTATGTTAACCAAAGTCAGCTTGCATAATCCAGAATAAAGTTAAGGCGTTATCCATAATAGTTAAGGATGGATAAGCGGATTATCAACAATTTGCTGAATTATATTAGCTCAAAATAGGTAAATAGGATTGCTGATGCCTTTTCCGCAAAAAACCCCGCAGTGATCATCTTGGATTAATGCGGGGTTTTAAAATATCGGCTAAGTGCGGGGTTATGCGCTTAGGTAGTTTTGGATAGATTTCACGGCGAGGTTGTCGTCCTGAATAGTTTTGATCGCCTGAACTGAAGCACGTGCTTCCGGCACCGTCGTATAATACGGGATGTTGCTGGTAAGCGCAGTTTGGCGGAGTGAGAAACTATCACGAATGGACGCAGCCCCATGGGCAGTGTTGAAGACAAGATTAATCTTGCCATCCACCATGTGGTCGACAGCATGTGGGCGACCTTGCATCACTTTTTTGACGGTTTCAGTTTCAATCCCTGCATCATTCAAGAATTGCGCCGTGCCAGCTGTTGCCACCAGTTGGAAGCCCAATGATTTGAGGTCACGGCAGATGCCGATCATCTCAGGCTTGTCTTCGTCTTTAACCGAAATGAAGACGGTGCCTTCTTTTGGCAGGTCAACACCAGCGCCAAGCTGACTTTTGGTAAAGGCTTGGGCAAAGTCTTTGCCGATGCCCATAACCTCACCCGTTGATTTCATTTCAGGGCCGAGGAAAACATCAACACCCGGGAAACGTGAGAATGGGAAGACAGCTTCCTTGACCGCAACATGGTCAATGGCAGCTTCTTTGAGGTCAAGTTCAGCGATTGTTTCACCTGCCATGACACGCGCAGCCATTTTTGCCAATGGCACGCCGGTGGCTTTCGCCACGAATGGCACGGTGCGTGACCCGCGCGGGTTAACTTCCAACAGATAAACAACTTCATCCTTGATGGCGTATTGCACATTCATCAAACCAACAACGCCTAAGGCCATGGCCAGATCACGTGTTTGTTTGCGAATTTCAGCAAGGACATGGTCGCTCAAGTTTTGTGGTGGAAGTGAACATGCACTATCACCAGAGTGGATGCCTGCTTCTTCGATATGTTCCATGATGCCGCCGATAAACACATCCGTCCCATCGGCCAATGCGTCAACATCAACTTCGGTCGCATGGCTGAGGAAGCCATCAATCAGCACTGGATTTTCACCAGACACGACAACAGCTTCGGTCATGTAACGGTCCAAGTCTGTCATCACATGAATGACTTCCATTGCACGGCCGCCCAAGACGTAAGATGGGCGGATCACCACAGGAAGGCCGACCTTTTCCACAATGGCGCGGGCTTCTTCGGTGGAATGTGCAATGCCGTTTGATGGCTGTTTCAGGTCCAATTCATCAATCAAGTGCTGGAAACGTTCACGGTCTTCGGCAAGGTCAATCGCATCAGGGCTGGTGCCAAGAATTGGAATGCCTGCGGCTTCGAGCGCAGCAGAGATTTTAAGCGGGGTTTGGCCGCCTAGCTGAACAATCACGCCCTTGACGGTACCATTGGTCATTTCATTATGAATGATCTCGATCACATCTTCGGCGGTGAGTGGTTCAAAATAAAGTCGGTCTGATGTGTCATAATCTGTGGATACTGTTTCTGGATTACAGTTGATCATGATGGTTTCATAACCAGCATCACGCAAGGCATAGGCCGCATGCACACAGCAGTAATCAAATTCAATACCTTGGCCGATCCGGTTTGGCCCGCCACCGAGAATGACGACTTTTTCGCGGTCTGTTGGGCGAGATTCGCACGCACGACCTGCTGTGTCTTCATAAGTTGAATACATGTAAGCTGTTTCAGACGCGAATTCCGCCGCACAGGTATCAATGCGTTTGAAGACCGGGCGAATATCATCACGGTGACGACGTGCCTGAATTTCAGCAGCGGTAAGGTCACAAATTTCAGACAAGCGTTGATCACTAAAGCCTTTTGACTTGAGCGCACGCAAGATGTTGGCATCATCAGGCAAGCCGCCTGCGGTGATGTCTTGTTCGATGTGAACAAGTTCGGCGATTTGTTCAAGGAACCAGCGGTCCCAATGGGTTGCTTGAGCAATATCATCAACGCTGTAGCCATCACCAAACGCGGCAATGATGCGGCGCAGGCGATCGGGCACACGTTCACCAAGCCAGCCGTTAATAACGTCTTCTTTATTGGCGTTATCTTCGATTTCCGGCAGTTGCACCGGGTTAAGGCCAGTGAGGCCAATTTCGAGTGATCGCAGGGCTTTTTGGAACGATTCCTGGAAGGAGCGGCCAACGGCCATCGTCTCACCCACTGACTTCATCGAGGTGGAGAGTTTGTTGTCTGCGCCCGGGAATTTTTCAAACGTAAAGCGCGGAATTTTGGTGACCACATAATCGATGGTCGGCTCAAACGACGCTGGGGTTGCGCCACCTGTGATGTCATTTTCCAGTTCATCAAGGGTGTAGCCGATCGCCAATTTAGCGGCGACTTTCGCGATCGGGAAACCGGTGGCTTTGGACGCGAGGGCAGATGAACGGCTGACGCGCGGGTTCATTTCAATAACCAGCTGACGACCTGTCCGCGGGTCAACGGCAAATTGCACGTTAGAGCCGCCAGTATCCACCCCAATTTCACGCAATACGGCAAGTGATGCGTTGCGCATTTCCTGGTATTCTTTATCAGTCAAGGTGAGGGCAGGGGCCACGGTCATGCTGTCGCCCGTATGGACACCCATCGGGTCAATATTTTCAATCGAACAGATGATGATGCAGTTATCGGCGCGGTCGCGCACGACTTCCATTTCATATTCTTTCCAGCCAAGAACAGATTCTTCGATCAAGACTTCGCTGACCGGTGATAGACGTAAACCACCACGAACAATATCTTCAAATTCTTTGGTGTTATATGCAATACCGCCGCCTTCACCACCAAGAGTAAACGATGGACGAATAATTGCAGGGAGCCCCACATGATCTAGAGCGGCGGCGGCATCGTCATAAGTTTTCACCAAACGTGAACGTGGGCTTTCAAGGCCAATCGCATCCATGGCATCACGGAATAGAAGGCGATCTTCAGCTTTTTCAATCGCGTTAATGCTGGCACCAATCAGCTCGACATTGAAGTCATCAAGCGTACCAGCCTTGGCCAAGGACAGGGCTGTGTTTAGTGCGGTTTGCCCGCCCATGGTTGGCAGCAAGGCGTCAGGCTTTTCTTCGGCAATGATGCGGGCGACGGTGTCTGGCGTGATGGGTTCGATATAGGTCGCGTCTGCCATGCCAGGGTCAGTCATGATGGTGGCAGGGTTTGAGTTCACCAGAATAACGCGGTAACCTTCTTCACGAAGTGCTTTACATGCTTGAGCGCCAGAATAGTCAAATTCACAGGCCTGACCAATGATGATCGGTCCGGCACCGATGATCATGATCGAAGAAATATCATCACGACGCGGCATTGGCAGCCCCTTTCACGAGTGCAGCAAATTTTTCAAACAAGTATTGTGAGTCATGTGGCCCGGGCGATGCCTCAGGGTGATACTGCACACAGAATACAGGTAAGGAGGTGTGGGTGAGGCCTTCAACACTGCCGTCAAATAGCGAAATATGGCTGACCTCAAGGTCTGCTGGCAGGCTTTCCGCATCTACCGCAAATCCGTGGTTTTGAGACGTAATCTCGATCTTGCCTGTGGCCAAATCTTTTACCGGATGGTTGGCACCGCGGTGACCACGTTCCATTTTATATGTCTTTGCGCCAAAGGCTTCGGCGATCAGCTGATGGCCGATACAGATGCCAAAAATAGGCAGCCCAGCATGCGCAAGTTTGCGAATTTCTTCAGCAGCATAGTCTGCCGTTGCCGCAGGATCCCCCGGCCCGTTAGATAGGAAGATGCCTTCAGGTTTCATGGCGATAATATCATCAGCTGATGTGGTGGCGGGGACCACGTGAACATTCATCCCAGCATCAGTAAGGCAGCGCAGGATGTTATGCTTACAGCCGTAATCCAGCGCAATGACATTAATATCAGTATCTGCATTGGTGGTGTAGGTATCAGTAACCATGGACCACACGCTTTCAGACCAGTCTTGGCCTGCATCACGTGTGACTGTCTTTGCCAAATCCATGCCAGCAAGGCCGGGCCAGTCTTGGGCCATTTTCAACAATGCATCACGGTCAAAATTACCATCAGGGTCAGTTGTGATGACGCCTTTTGGGGCACCATGTTCACGAATGCGGTGCGTCAATGCGCGGGTATCAATGCCGCCAATGCCAGGGATACCGTTTTCCGCGAGCCACGTGGATAGATGCGCCATGGCACGATAACTGGACGGGTCTGTCGGCGTGATCCGCGTGATCATCCCCAAGGCGGCAGGTCTGTCAGTTTCAACATCTATTGTGTTGGTGCCTGTGTTGCCAATATGAGGGAATGTAAAGGTAATGATCTGGCCAGCATATGATGGATCAGTCATGATCTCTTGATAGCCAGTCATGGAAGTGTTGAAGCAAACCTCACCAACTTGCGCGCAGCTCGCCCCGAAGCCAACACCTTCAAAAATAGTGCCGTCTTCAAGAATCAATAATGCTGTTGGGTTGTTGTGGGTGCTGTTGATACGGTCAAAAAATGTCTGTTGCATCCGGTCCCAAATGCTTGCCCTGAAGCCTTCAGGAAGCAAGCCCCTTTAGAGTTTTGTTCTTCTACGCGAGCAAGGTGCTTACGTCAAGACCGTCCGGATGATTTATGGTGGACAAATCAGTCGCAGGTGAGAATTCATGAGGTGATATATGATGTCATGCGTTAAAATGTAATTATTCTTGAACAGAGAACGCCCATGATTTATAGCATGCTGGCTATTTAAGGCGCTCACGCCTTATTAATAACGAGGATTAAAACGATGCGTGATTCCATTCAAACCGCGTTGAAAGACGCGATGAAGAGCGGTAATACCAAGGAATTAAGTACTTTACGCCTTATTTCTGCGGCACTTAAAGACCGTGATATTGCGGCACGCAGCAAAGGTAATAATGACGGCATCAGTGATGACGAAATTTTATCCATGCTGCAGACCATGATTAAGCAGCGGCAAGAATCATCAAAAATGTACCGCGAAGGTGGCCGAGAAGAGCTGGCCCAATCTGAAGAAGATGAAATTGGGATTATCCAACACTTCATGCCAGAGCAGATGGATGACGCCGCGGTGGACGCTGCTATCACGGCGGCTATTAGTGAAACCGGTGCAGAATCCATCAAGGATATGGGCAAGGTTATGGGATATCTTAAAGAAAATCATGCAGGCCAAATGGATTTTGGCGCCGCATCAGCCCTGATTAAATCACGCCTAATGGGCTAAATCATAAAACATATAAAAATGAAAAGACCCTGCTGACATGGCAGGGTTTTTGTTTTTTATGTTAAAATATTAGTGATTCGCAACTTAACCCATCGCAGCCTGACGCACCCCGGCGCAACCCAACTCTATTTTTAAGGTTATATTCATGGCACTGCCCCAACATTTCATGGACGAATTACGACGGCGTAGCAGCTTGTCGCAAATCGTGGGCAAGCATGTGAAGCTGACGAAGCGTGGTGGCCGCCATTTAGGGCTATGCCCATTTCATAATGAAAAATCACCATCATTTAATGTCCGCGATGATGAGGGATTTTACCATTGCTTCGGGTGTGGGGCGAGCGGTGATGCCATTTCATTCCTTCGTGAGAAAGAAGGGCTTGGGTTTATGGATGCGGTGCGGAGCTTAGCTGATGCGGCTGGAATGACGGTGCCCGCACAAACACCGCAAGACCCTGCCGAAGTTGAGCGCCGAAACAAAACCATGGTGGTGCTTGATGAAGGCGCACGGCAGTTCCAGTCAGCCTTGATGCGCGGTAACAACCCAGCCCAAGCATACCTTGAAAAACGAGGGTTAAACCAAGACGCGATTGAAACATTTCGATTAGGCTTCGCGCCAAGGTCAGGGCTGATTGATGCGATGGCACGCCTGGGCCATGACAAGGATGCGTTGATCGAGGCAGGGTTGGCGCGGGTATCAGACCGTGACCAAAGCCTTTATGAGATGTTCCGCCATCGGCTGATGTTCCCTATCACCGATAATCGAGGTCAAGTGATCGCCTTTGGGGCGCGGGCGCTGGATGATGATCAGCAGCCGAAATACCTAAATTCAGCGGAAACAAAAACGTTCCAGAAAAAACATGTGCTCTATGGTATGGCCCTTGCCCGGGTGGCTGTGCGGCAAGGCAAACCACTGGTCGTGGCAGAAGGTTATATGGATGTTATTGCGATTCACCAATCAGCGGTGGCGGCAGCGGTGGCGCCGTTGGGCACGGCTTTAACTGAAGAGCAGATCAAGTTGTTATGGCGGATGGATGATCGACCGATTTTATGTTTTGACGGTGACACCGCAGGTAAGTCTGCTGCATTGAAGGCGTTGATAAGGTCTATTCCATTGCTGGAGCCAGGAAAAACATTGCGTCTTGCGCTGATGCCAGCAGGTGTTGACCCTGATGATTTGATAAAATCTGAAGGTGCTGATGCTTTTAGCAGATTGCTGGATCAATCTATCAGTTGGGTAGATGGGCTGTGGGACGGGGTGTCCGCGCAATTTCAGTTAAATGATGCTGCAGAACGCGCAGCGTTCTGGGCCCAGATCAGAAGCCATGTCAAAGAGATCAATAACGGCCAGATGAGGGCGTCTATTGGTGATGAGATTGAGCGCCGCATTAGTGATATGCGCGCCACTATGCGTGATGCGGGGCGCAGCAGCAGCAAATGGGGGCGCGGTTTTACCCCCTTGAAAGCCAGTGATCGGCCCAGTATTCAGGATGATTTCAGGGCGCGTGTTATCTTGGCCCTCTTGGTCGAGCATCCGGATTTGATTAATGATTTTTATGAACAAATCGGTTTGTTACAATTCCGTGATGAAAAGATGGAAAAACTCAGACAAACTGTTATAAGTATAATGTCAGATAATTCTAATCTTGACGACGATGGCCTTGACGTTGAAGGCTTTCGACTTCATTTAAGTGAATATGGGTTTGAAAAAATCAGGGGGATGTCTCTTCTAAGAGGGATGGAGGCAAGGATCCGTTTTGATCCTGCATCTCTTAATAGAAGCGAAGCGCGCGAAAAACTTGCTGAAGTGATCGGGCTGGAGATAACAGGTAACCGGCGATCAAACAAGAAGGTCGACTTGCAACGCTTGCGTTAATTCATGATGACATAGCATAGGCATGGCACAAAACATGGCAAGAAAATCAACTAAAAAACAGGCTGATAACGACTTACAAGATAATGATGCCGCGGAAGCAGCGTCTGAGACCGTTATTGTCGATGTTAATTCAGAAGCCATTAAGGCACTGAAAAAATTAGGTAAAGAGCGTGGCTTTGTTACCCATAACGAACTGAACAAAGCGTTACCGGAAGGCGAGCTAACGTCCGAGCAAATCGAAGACGTGATGGCTGACCTGAACCGAATGGGCGTCAATGTTGTGGATAACGCTGACGCGGAAGATGCGGAAGACGAAGCAGAAGAGTCTGAAAAGTCCACCGGCAATCTTTCTGATGAAGGCCGCGGGTCTGATGACCCTGTGCGCATGTATCTGCGTGAGATGGGCAGTGTTGAGTTATTGACACGTGAAGGTGAGATTGCGATTGCCAAGCGTATTGAGGCCGGGCGTGAATTATTGCTGGGCGGTATTTGCGAATCGCCTCTTACCATCCGTGCATTATTGGCGTGGCGTGACCAGATTGATACGGGCGAAGTTTTACTGCGTGACCTTATCGACCTTGATAGCACCTACACGCGTGCAAATAGTGATAGTGTAGTCGTGGATGAAGCTTCAGGTCTGCCTGCAGATTTGGGCAGTGGTGATGTGCTGGAAAGTGCGGCTGCTGAACCAGAAGACGACGATGAAGAAGAAGAAACTGAAACCGCAGAAGGCGAAAATGCCGAAAAGGCGGAAAACAGTGAAAGTGATGACGACAAGTCGGATGCAGATGATCTAAGCATGTCGCTTTCGGCAATGGAAGATGCCGTTCGTGAAGATGTTATCAATTTGATTGATGATGTTGCTGACACGTTTAAAGAGCTTACAACCTTGCGTGATCGCCGCCTTTCAACCATCAAGCGCGGCAGTCAGCCGTCGTTAAAAACAGAAACACGATACCAAGAATTGCGTATCCAGCTGATTGAACAGATGGATGGCGTGTTGTTGAGTATTGACCGTATTGAAGCGTTGATGGAACAGCTGTTCAAGTTGAATAAAGACCTGTCAGCTGCTGAAGGCCGTTTGATGCGTATGGCTGAAAAATGTGGCATTAAGCGCCCACAGTTTTTGGCGCAGTGGTCGGGTAATGAGCTTTTAACCCAATGGCCGGGTGAAAATGCAAGCACCAAAGCATGGGAAAAGTTTGCTGACAAACATGCCGAAGATATCAACCAGATTCGTGAAGATGTATCCGCAATGATGTCTGAAGTTGGCATGACGGTTTTAGAATTTAAAGAGCTGGTCCAAGTGATACAGCGTGGTGAGCGTGAAGCCTCACGTGCAAAGAAAGAAATGGTCGAGGCTAATCTGCGCTTGGTGATTTCTATTGCCAAAAAATATACCAATCGTGGCTTACAGTTCCTTGATTTGATTCAGGAAGGCAATATTGGCCTGATGAAAGCCGTTGATAAGTTTGAATATCGCCGTGGGTATAAATTTTCTACTTATGCAACATGGTGGATCCGTCAGGCGATCACCCGTTCGATTGCTGACCAAGCCCGCACGATCCGTATTCCAGTTCATATGATTGAAACAATCAATAAGCTGGTGCGGACATCACGCCATATGCTGCATGAAATTGGGCGCGAGCCTACGCCAGAGGAATTGGCGGAAAAGCTGTCGATGCCTATTGATAAAGTGCGCAAGGTATTGAAGATTGCCAAAGAGCCGATCAGCCTTGAAACGCCAGTAGGTGATGAGGAAGATAGCCATCTTGGTGACTTTATCGAAGATAAGAATGCGGTTCAGCCCTTGGATGCTGCTATCCATTCTAATTTGCGGGAAACCACCACGCGTGTGCTGGCCAGCCTGACGGCACGTGAAGAACGTGTCTTGCGGATGCGTTTTGGGATTGGGATGAACACTGACCATACGTTAGAAGAAGTGGGCCAGCAATTTAGCGTGACACGTGAACGTATTCGTCAGATTGAAGCGAAGGCCTTGCGTAAATTAAAGCACCCATCACGGTCGCGGAAATTGCGTAGTTTCCTTGAAAACTAAGTCTGAGTGCTAAAACTGGGCATTAAAACTGGGTAATAAAAACTGGGTAATAAATTTTGATTTTGGTAAATAAACCATGGGAAAATTTATCGTGCTTCGTTATGCTGTCACAAGGTTTTAGAGGGTAACTAAGGGCCTGTAGTTCAACTGGTTAGAACGCACCGCTCATAACGGTGTTGTTGTCGGTTCGAGTCCGGCCAGGCCTACCACCTTCACCATTCTTAGCAAATACAGCATGATGGGGCGCAATATTGCGCCCTTTTTTATGGCTTGCGTAATATCACCGTTAGCGTGTTGTTGCGGTGGCAAGTCCGGTGATGGTTGCCTCAACAAAGAGGTCTTTATCCGCGCTAAGGTGCACAATATTTACATCACGTTCAGCATCAACGACGATCCCTTTCGCGCCTGCTGCCTCTGCTTTGGATTTGGCGTCATCTTTTGCCGTGTCTTCAGCAAATTTAAGAGCTGCATCCATTGTGTTGAAATCTTGCGGGCCAGTGAGCAAATGCACACGGAAAATACCATCTGAAGGCTGGGTGACGGTGATGATTGCGCGCTGACGAATACGCCCCGCCGCCGCGCCAACCGCGCCTGCAACATCAGCATCTTCGGGCACAATAAGTTCAGCCCTCATTGCCGATGCAATCGCCGGATAGTGACATGCAGCAGATGCGCCAAGCGCAATAAGTGGGCGGTCAAGTTTGATGGAGGTGGCGATCAATGCAGAAGTCTTTTGTTGGCCGCGGTGAACATTGCCGGCGGCTTCGATGATCAGTTTTTCAATGATCATGTTTTTGCTGGCGGCATTTTCCCCTAAGCCTTCATGGGCAAAGGCACTGTCCATCAAGGCAAGTGACGTTTGCACCGTCAGCCGTTCCATGACCATGTTGGCAAGGTGGGTGGCATCTTGAGCTTGGGCAATGCCGGCACCGCTGCGTTGGCGTGCCATTAGATCAGCTGCTTTGATCGCAGCATCACGATTATATCCGTCAAATTTATTAAGGATGAGGGCAGCGTCAGTTGGGGTGAAGGCAGCAATGATCACAAGTCCGCGGGACACTAAACGGTCAATCGCGCCAAGTGCAAGGCGTGTTTCCGCCAGATCGGCAATAGGGCTGACGCCACTATCACGGCAAATTTCAGCCATTCTTTGTTCAGAACGTGTGAGCCATGATGGGGCATCGCCAGTGAATAATGGGACAACAAAGCGTGCATCTGTATCACTTGGCACCGGGTTGAGTAATTGTTCTTCCAGTTTGGTGATCACTTGTGGATGATCCATCGCCAACACAGAAATAGGAACAACACGGCGTGGACCAAGACGAACTCCGCCAATAACGCCGCGGTCAATAAGCCGTGTTTCACTGTCACCGCCAAGGCCGCCTGTGCGAATATCGGCAGCTTCTACCATCGTGGCCCAGCCGCCAATAGTCGCGCCATTAGGCGAAAGTTGTGGATAGCCATCTTCAAGAATAGCAATATCCGTGGTGGTGCCGCCAATATCTGCGACCAGCGCATCTTGATGCCCCACCAGATGTGCCGCCCCTGAAAGGCTGGCGGCAGGGCCTGATAAAATGGTTTCAACAGGACGAAGACGTGCAAAGTCAGCCGAGATGAGTGAGCCGTCACCCTTGACCACCATTAAGTCAGCAGAGAGATTAGCAGCAGAGATGATAGAGGCAGTGGCGGCAATCTGGCGGTCCAACAGATCGATCAGTCTGGCGTTTAAAAGCGCGGTTAATGCACGTTTCGGCCCGCCAAGTGATGATGATAATTCATGGCTGCAGGTGATGGGTAAGCCAGTTTTTTCACGCAAATAGTCACGTGCGGCCAATTCATGTTCTGGATTACGGGTGGCGAAATGGCCAGCAATAGCAATGGCAGAAATATCATCTTGATGGGCGTTGGCAAATGCTTCGAGCTGCGGGATGTTAAGCGGTTCTTGGGCTTTTGCATCAGATTTATGACCGCCGCCAATAAACGCAACAGGGTCATCATTCAGACTTTTGCCCAAGTTATTGCGTTCAAGCGCGGTTTCATCAAACCCGATCATCACGAGGCCAACACGCCCGCCCATACCTTCAACAACAGCATTGGTCGCAAGGGTGGTGGATAAACAAACCCGATCAATACTTCCGCGTTTATCAGCGTCAACAGCATCAACGACAGCGGTAATGGCATTGCCAAGCCCGATCGATAAATCATGCCGCGTTGTTGGTGACTTTGCTTTCGCCATCAAGGTGCCACTATCAGCATCAATAATGGCCGCATCAGTAAACGTTCCGCCTGTATCAAGTCCGATGATGTAACGCATGGGAGATAACTTTCATGTTGATCTGTTGGGGGTGTGCTTGTTCACCTGACGGCATTGGCAAGAAAATTTGTAATCACGTTGCCGATCACAGCGCCGTCATGTTGGCCTGCAAGGCTGCGGCGGCCATCTTCAGCGGTGGATTTGCCGATACTGTCTTCGCGGTGGTTAATAATGGCGCCAACAACTTCATTGGTGAATTCAGGGTGGCCTTGGAAACATAGCACCTGCTTGCCAATGTGGAATGCCGCAATCTGGCAGAAATCATCACTCATCAATGTTTCAGCGCCTTCGGGAAGTGTGATGACTTGATCTTGATGCATGTATAGAAGATCAAATGAAACGTGATGCTGAGGGAATATGTCTGATGAAGAGATGATCTTCGAGGTTCGGATGCCAACGCCCCAACCACCAGAAAACTTTTCAGCCTTTCCGCCCAACGCATTAGCAATTATTTGATGACCAAAACAAATGCCAATCATAGGTTTGCCAGCCGCATAAATTGTGCGTATCAGGTCATGAAGCGTGATGATCCAAGGGTCATCATCATAGGCGCCGCTAGGGCTGCCGGTGATAACAAAAGCATCAAAAGCATCTATATCCGTTGGGAAAATATCATCGAGCACCTGAATGTAGGTGATATTGACGGATGGGTTGGCCGCGGTAAACAGTGCCGAATACATATCTTGATAACTGGGTAAGTTATCAGCAATGCTTGGGTTAATTTCACCTGATTGCAGAATGCAAATATGCATAACATCTACCTTTAAATAATGGCCAAATCACCACAATATAAAGACACTAAGATGAATATATCCTAACCTGCGATATAGGGGCGAAGTTTTTTGTTCTGTTTTGGCCAAATTCAAGCCTTCATCATGATGGATGAGGATGCGCTGATAACGCCCAGTTCAACACGTAAATGCGGATTGTACCAGACAAGCCGCTAGCATCATTGCCTTGGCTTAACTCTTCGGTGCGCTCTAGGTCAATGGCGGCAATCAACGCACTTACTGAAAGGTTGCGTTCATGGGCAATAGTGGTCAAACAATCCCAAAAAGGTGCTTCGAGGGAAATAGACGTGCGGTGACCTTTAATCGTGACAGATCGTTTGATCATGAAGCTGACCCTAAGTTTTGGTGTTGGGCCGCATGTTTGCGAGAAGGTGAAAGAGCGGAAAACATCTGAGCGTGAAAAATCACGCGGCCCATAATTTCAGCATCTTCTTTTTTAAATGTATAGGCGGCATTGTTGTTGCCGCTGACGATGATCCGGTCGTCAAAAGGCGTTGCTTGTTCAAGATGGCGAACACGAATATGCCCACCAGCATTAAGGGCAAAGTAGCCAGCTGCAAGGGTGTCGTGGTCTTTGGTATCCATCATGATGACATCACCTGCGGCAATGCCAAAATCAGCCGTGCTATCCCCCACCATCCCGAGGCGGATGTACCGAGGCGACGTATGGGTTAACTGTTCCAGAAATGATTTGGGCACAAACCAAGGTCCATCGGCATGGTGTTGTTGTGACGGATGATCAATGTAGCTGATGAGCACGTTGGCAGTTGAATGCAGTGGGGTGGCAGCAGCATCAGATTGCGGATCTGAGGTTGTCCGAAGGGCATGTTCACTGACGCCAAGTTCAGCGGCAAGTTTATGGCGAACATCTTCGGGTAAAAAACGTGGTGAGCCGCGATAGATGAACTGATGAATATATGCAGGGTTCTTTCCAGCCGCCAATGAAAGTGTTTTTAAGGAAAGTGAACGATCTGCTTTTTTAACTTCATCCAAAATAAATTGCCTTATTTTATCAAAAGCTTTTGTGCTGTTGGGTGCCAAATTATGCATAACCTATCCAAATAGATAATTGAAAATGAGAAATATCCTAGAAATATATATCCTTATATAGACGATTTAGCAAATATTCATATGGGGGAATCTACTATGATGCATCAATCAGGTAAACGGGGTGACAAGGATTTAAACGAGTTACGCCTTCATCTTAAGAGAGCGCTTAAGACATTAAAAGTTCAGCCATATAAGCAAGGTGATCGCCCAAACGGATTGATTTCATCACATCTTTTTTCAGATGTGCAAGATAGCTATGGCGGCACAAGTAGATTAAATAAAAATAGTTTAAAAGCAACGCCAAAGCAGATAACACATATGCAATTTTGGCTGGACCAGCTGTCGGTGCTGGATGTTGAGCAACGCCGTATTATTATGGCACGAGCGGCTGGAATATCCTGGCGCCGATTAGAAGAGTTGGATGGGCGTAGCCACACCACCCTGCGCAAACATGAAAAGCTGGGGCTTTCTTGTATGCTAGGCGCGTTAAGTAAGGGTAAGTCGATCTTGCCAAAAGATTTGATTGCATAATTGGCTTGACAATCTTTATAAAATAGGATATTTCTTATTATATACTGAATATTTGTTTCATTCTTCGATGTATCACTCTTCCTACTGGACCGGCCTTTGTGCCGGTCTTTTTTGTATTAGGCCATCTATGGATGAGCTCCTTTTTATGAGGCGCTCATTTTTGTTTTTATGTGGGCCTCTTGTTTGGGCCTCTTGTTTAGGAAGCCGAGAATGAGGTGGTGCATTAATTACCAGCTGCAGGAACATAAATGACAGATCATGACACCAACATCTTTTTAGCTGAGCTTGCGCAAAGTGGAAATGTAAGTGCTTCAGCACGGCGCGCCGGCATCGCCAGAGGGCGACTTTATAAGTTGAAAGCAAGTGACAAGAAATTTGCTGAGGCATGGGCCATGGCAATTGAAGAAGCAGCAGATTTATTGGCAAGTGAAGCTATGCGGCGCGCCATTGAAGGTTTTGAAGAAGTTAAATATTTCAAAGGCGAGCCTGTTGGCACCGTCCGAAAATATTCAGACCAGTTATTAATGTTTTTATTAAAAGCATATCGGCCAGGCATGTTCAGCCAGCATGCAGATAATGCCGCCACTACGTCTATGGAGAAAAATACACATCATCATGCCACATCGTCACTTCTCAAGAAAATGGAGACACTTATTAAAGAAGATGACACCGACGGCACATCGCCACCTGATTGATGCATTAAGCCCAGACGAAGTTGATGTGTTTTGCCATGAATGGGCATTATGGGCACGTGATGGTCAATGGCCGCCAGCAGGCGTGTGGCGCGTTTGGGTGTTGATGGCAGGACGCGGTTATGGAAAAACCCGGGCCGGTGCTGAATGGATAAGGTTACGCGTCAATGATCATCCAGGATGCAAAATTGCGCTTGTGGGTGAGACGATGGACGATGTGCGCAATGTCATGGTCGAAGGTAATTCAGGTGTCATGACCATTAGCCCTGTATGTGACCGTCCAAAATATTATCCGTCACGGCGATTATTAGAATGGCCAAATGGCAGTATTGGATTTTGTTTCAGCGCACATGATCCTGAACAGTTGCGTGGGCCTGAACATCATTTTGCATGGTGTGATGAAGTCGCCAAATGGAAGTCAGGGGCAACGTGGGATAATTTAGTATTGGGGATGCGCCTTGGTGAAAACCCGCAAGTGATGGCCACCACGACGCCGCGTGCACGTGCATGGTTGCGGGCGTTAATCGCCGAAGATGGGGTGGTGGTCACAAGTGGATCGACCATGCAAAACAGATTTAACCTGTCCCCTAATTTTATTGATGCGATCAATGCCCGTTTTGGCCAGTCAAGCCTAGCTAAGCAAGAAGTCGAAGGTCGGATGCTGTTTGAGGACAGTGATGCATTATGGACCCGAGAGATGATTGATAAAGCGATCATGCCGCCGCCGTTACGTAAAAACATGACAGAAGTAATGGTGGCCATAGACCCTGCAGTGGGCGGTGCTGATGAAACAGGCATTGTTGTGGTAGGGCGTGACCATAATGCCAAAATGTGGGTCCTTGATGACCAGTCCTTGCGGGCAAGCCCCAATAGATGGACTGATGTTGTGATTGCCACTGCACGGCGTTGGCGGGCCATGAAATTGATCGTTGAAGTTAATCAAGGCGGGGCATTGATTGAAGACTTACTGAAGACTAAAGGCGTAAAATTACCAATTATTCCAGTACGCGCACGGCAAGGAAAAGTGCTGAGGGCAGAGCCTGTCGCCGTTGCTTATAATGAAGGTTTAGTCTTTCATGGCGGTGATTTTAACACGTTAGAAGAGCAGATGTGCAACTGCATCCCGGGCCAAGTTCAGCAACCATCACCAGATCGGCTGGATGCGATGGTGTGGGGAATAACAGCATTAATGCGTCAAGAACGATCATCTGTTCGAATTATTGAATTTTAATAAGCATGGCCATGTTGGCCTTCATCACCCGCGCGCGGAATGGCATGTTGGGGAACACTTACACATATTGCAGAAAGAGAGGTCCGCCCATGGCAGGCTATGATATTGCACGCCCACATCCTGAATGGGAAAAAATCCAACCTGAGCTGGCATTGATTAATGACCTGATGGGGGGAACCGGAGCCATGCGCGCTGCGGGGGTAAAATGGTTGCCGCGTGAGCAGGCAGAAAGTTGGGAGGCTTGGCACAATAGGCTTTATCGTTCGGTGTTATTCAACGGCCTATCGCGATGTATTAATGCCATGTGTGGGCATATTATTTCAGGTGATGTCGGGCTAAATAATGCTGACCCTATTATTGCCGCGGCAGCAAAAGATATAGACCAACGTGGCACATCATTAACGCAATTCGCCATGAAGTTGGTCTATTTATTGCTGCGCGATGGCCGTGCACATATTTGGGTTGATGCCCCGAAAGATGGCGGGATGCCCTATGCCTTATTGGTGGAAGCAGGCCAAATGTTAGGGGCACGGCGTGACCAAGCAGGAGCGCTGGCGCAAGTGCGGATCAGGATGCCGATAGACGTGCCTGACGGAAGTTTTGGGGTGAAATCAGCAGCGCAAATAAATTATTACCACAAAGACAATCCTGATGACGGCAATGTTGCCTATGAGTGCTGGCAGCAGCACGAAGCAAGCGGGGCCGAAAGAGAATTGCTTTCGGGCGGTAAGTGGCACGAAGTACAGCAAGGTGAAATGAATATAGACCGTATCCCCTTGGTTAGCGCGGAAGTTGGTATGCCGCAGTCAGGCATGGTGCGCCCACCATTACTGGACTTGGCATGGTTGAATTTGGCCCATTGGCAATCCGCCAGTGACCAACGGCATATTTTGCATATCGCACGTGTCCCCATTTTGTTTGCGAAAGGGATTGCGGATGGTGGTGCGCCACTTGAAATCGGGCCGAACCGCGTGATCATTACCGATGATCCTCAAGCAGATATGAAATTTATTGAGCATTCTGGCGCAGCTATTGCGGCAGGGCGGCAAGACCTTATCGACCTTGAAGATAAGATGATGATGATGGGGCTGGATATGATGACCGCACGTCAGGCAA
Organism: Puniceispirillales bacterium (SeqCode); assembly: GCA_965660595.1. GTDB lineage: Bacteria > Pseudomonadota > Alphaproteobacteria > Puniceispirillales > UBA1172 > JAGWAQ01. Next base: position 23,082 of record CBFIAO010000022.1, read on the forward strand.
GGCCAACCGCCACCAGCCAAGTGATTGAGCAAGCACATCATCAAGCGATCATGGGGATGGTAAAAAATACAGCGAAAGATGCCTTAACCCAAATGTTCAACTTAATGGCAGCGTGGCAAGATATACCTGCCACAAAGGCAGGGACTGTGGTGATGCCAACCCCGGAAAAGGGCATGTTACGGCAGCAAAAAGATGCCGAAATATTACTGGCAGCACGGAAAGCTGGTGATGTGAACAAGGATGAATTTTTAGCCGAGATTGAACGGCGAGGCGTGTTGTCACCGCGCCTGTAACATTGGCATAGCTATTGAGAAACACCGCCATGATGGCGGTTTTTTTGGCCCAATTTTTGATGGGAAAATATCAATACAGAGCTTTGAAGGAGCACGATTATGAGCCATGAAAACGCTG
>CBFIAO010000023.1:0-22691 GCA_965660595.1 Puniceispirillales bacterium (SeqCode)
CTTTGGCAGCCTTAATGACCTTATCGTGACGGGCTTTGGCAGTAGTGCCGGAAGTAACTCGAGCCATGATAAATCTCCTTTAGGCGTACGGTAAAAAGCGCTTAACAATGCGCGCATCTGCATCACAAAGGATCATGGTGCCGCGAGCTTTGCGCTTCATCTTTTGGGTGCGACGACGGAGATTATGCTGAAGGAAAGCTGCAGAACCGCGAACTTTACCAGAAGCTGTCAAACGGAAGCGCTTTTTCGCCCCGCTTTTGGTTTTCATCTTGGGCATTTCAACCTCTTTCTGTTTAGGGTGGTGCCCCTAATATTTGTTTAGGGACTTAACCGGTCAGGCATGCCCTTTTAGCCTGATCGCGGATAGATTGGTTTTATAGCGATTACGCATAAAAGATGCAAGCCCTGAAAAGAATTCAGGGCTCACTATTAATAACAACATATCGCTGCAGTTATGATTAGGCTGGTGCAAGCACCATCACCATTTGGCGGCCTTCCATTTTAGGCATAGCTTCAACTTTTGTAAGCTCGCTCATTTCTTCACGAACACGAGCAAGAACTTGCGCACCTAATTCTTGGTGCGCCATTTCACGGCCCCGGAAACGAAGCGTTACTTTCACCTTATCGCCCGCATCGATAAACTTACGGACATTTTTCATTTTGACCTGATAGTCATGCTCATCAATATTAGGACGAAGCTTAATCTCTTTTACATCGACAATTTTCTGCTTTTTACGAGCTTCATTAGCACGCTTTTGTGCTTCATACTTATATTTACCGTAATCAAGAATCTTACAAACAGGCGGATCAACATTTGGCTGGACCTCTACAAGGTCTAAACCTGCTGAATCAGCGCGGTTCATGGCTTCATCGGCGGATATAATGCCGAGCTGTTCGCCATTTTCATCAATACATCTTACTGTTGAGGACGTGATGGCACCGTTAACACGGGGGCCGGAACGCACTGGAGGGGATTTCATATTCCCAAGAGGTGGACGAGCTATTGATCTGTCTCCTTATGTCAGTTACTCGATAATCAGGTTAAATATTTTAACCTGGCACATATCACAATTTAAATTAACGCTTTAAGTCAGGCGGCAAAATATCTTCTTTTAGTGTATTCACAGCATCAGAAAGGGCAAGCGTTTCTTGACCTTCTTGACCTAAACGTCTCATAGCTACCGTTTGACTTTCTGCTTCACGGCCGCCAACCGCAAGAATATAAGGTACTTTGCCAACCGAATGTTCACGGACTTTATAACCTATTTTTTCGTTTCTCATATCCGTTTCAACACGAACACCCGCATTTTTGAGCTGTTCCGCAACTTCTTCAGCGTAACCATTTGCAGAATCTGTAATAGGTGCAACAATACACTGTACTGGAGATAGCCATGTAGGCATCCGACCAGCATATTGCTCTATCAAAATACCAATCCAACGCTCAAGCGATCCTAGAATTGCACGGTGCAACATTACTGGGCGATGTCTTGCGCCATCTTCCGCAACAAACTCTGCATCTAGCCGCTCAGGCAGCACAAAGTCCACTTGAAGCGTTCCACATTGCCAATCACGGCCAATAGCGTCACGGAGAACAAACTCAAGCTTAGGGCCATAAAAAGCACCCTCGCCTGGGTTTAATGTCGTTTCCAAACCTGCAGCTTCAGTAGCGTCACGAAGCGCAGCCTCAGCTTTATCCCAAGTTGCATCATCACCAGCGCGAACCTCTGGGCGATCAGAAAATTTAACGCGAACTTCTTCAAAACCGAAATCACGATAAATATCTAGAAGTAAATTACAAAAATCTACAGACTCACTGTTGATCTGATCTTCCGTACAAAAAATATGAGCATCATCTTGTGTAAATGCACGTACACGCATAATTCCATGAAGTGCCCCAGATGGCTCATTACGATGGCATGAGCCAAACTCAGCCATTCTAATAGGTAAATCACGGTATGAAGTAATGCCTTGACGATAAATCTGAACATGGCCAGGGCAGTTCATTGGTTTAAGTGCTAGTGTACGATCATCCGAAGATTGGGCCGTAAACATGTTTTCACCAAACTTATCCCAATGCCCAGAAGCCTCCCAAAGACTACGGTCAACTAATTGTGGCGTTTTTACTTCACCATAACCCGCAGCATCAAGGCGTCGGCGAATATAATTTTCAATCTCACGATATAATACCCAACCCTTTTTATGCCAGAAAACAGATCCCGAAGCCTCTTCCTGCATATGAAAAAAATCGAGGCTTTTACCGAGCTTGCGATGATCCCGCTTTTCCGCTTCTTCGAGCATAGTCAAATATGCATTTAAATCTTTTTCTGTAGCAAAGGCTGTTCCATAGATGCGCTGAAGCATTGGCCGATTTGAATCACCCCGCCAATATGCACCTGCAACTTTCATTATTTTAAAAGCATGTCCAAGGCGTCCAGTAGATGGCATGTGTGGGCCCCGGCATAGGTCAATAAAATCACCTTGCCGGTAAAATGTCACCGTTTCATCAGCTGGGATTGCGTCAACCAATTCAACCTTAAATGGTTCGTTATTATCTTTATAAAAAGCTACGGCCTGATCGCGAGACCATACTTCGCGAATAATTTCCTCATTACGGTCCACAATTTCATGCATTCGCTTTTCAATGGCAACAAGGTCTTCTTCTGAAAAAGACGTTTCGCGATGAAAGTCGTAATAGAACCCATTTTCAATAGCAGGACCAATGGTTACCTGCGTTTCAGGAAATAACTCAAGCACCGCCTCGGCCATAACATGAGCAGCATCATGACGAAGTAATTCAAGCGATACATCATCTTTCATCGTGACTAGCGAAAGGTTCGTGTCACTATCAAGAATAAGACTTAAATCAATAAGTTCATCATCAATTCGAGCGGCAATTGCTGCTTTAGCCAACCCAGGACCGATATCAGCTGCAATATCTGCAGGCGTTACTGGTTTATCATATTGTCTTGTTGAGCCGTCGGGCAGTGTAATGACAGGCATTCAGTCCTCATTTCGTGTATTTAAGCAAGAAATCACATATGATAAACTGCTTATTGCGCTGTTTTACTGGTTTGTGCCCAACAGCGCAAGACTTTGTCCATAATCTTGAAAAGATCACATTAGTTTTAGATAGGTCTCAATCGTCGACTTACACATCAATTCAGATGTAAAGCGTTGCTCAACATAATTTCGACTATCAATAGCAAGCTTTTGTCTGGCTTTCTTACCAAGACTTAGTGCAGCATCTATAGCATCTGCCAAAGATTGCGTATCAACTGGTTCAGCAAGCCAACCAGTAACACCGTGCACAACACTCTCTACAGCACCGCCATGATTAAACGCAACAACTGGACACCCCATTGCGGCAGCTTCAACTGCCACACGTCCAAAAGGTTCAGGCGTCGTAGAAGGCATTGCCACAACATCAGCAAGCATTAAACCTGCAGGCATATCTGTGATAGAGCGTGCTAATTTTGCTTTATCCATTATGCCAGCTTTTTCAATTTTTTTGATGAGGTCATTTTGAAAATCCTGTGACCCGTCACCTGCACCGACCAGCAATAACAAGAAGCTTTTATCCTTAAGCTTACCCATCGCTTCAATCAATACCGACATACCCTTCCATGATGTAGGCCTTGCAGGCAGCATCACAACAGGAACCCCATCTGGGATGACCAATTCCTCTGACATGCTTATGACGCGATGCGGACTTATCGCTTGAGGGTTAAATAAATCAATATCAACACCACGGTGAATGACACTTATTTTTTCAGCAGCATGAGGAAATTGTTGTTTCACCAAATTTTCAACATAGTTGCTAATAGCAATCACATGGTCAGATTTAACCATAATGCCATTATAAATTTTCTTGAAAATTGAAGATGCTCTGAACCTACCATGAATTGTTGTTACAACAGGTATGTTTAAACGTTGTGACACTTTTAAAGCTGACCATGCTGGGGCACGTGACCTTATATGAACAACATCTGGCCGAATGGAGGCAAGAACAGTTTGTAAATTTCGCCTATTGGCTAACATTTTAAAAATGTTCTTTGAGTGAACAGGCAAGTTTATATGTTCAGCTCCAAGCCGCGCCAATTTACTTTCAAGCAAGCCACCACTGCTTATAACAACCGCACGTCCACCAGCATTTAATATTGCCTCAGCCATTTCGACTGTACCGCGCTCAACACCACCATGATTCAATGCTGGCAGAATTTGTACAATTGTCTTACCAAGAAGTTTATTAGATTTATTTTTTTTTGCAGTTGCGGCCATTCCAAATGGGGTTGAAACAAAGCTTCGCGTTGCCATGAATTAAACTCTCAGCCTTTAACGGCGCAATCAACAGGTTCAAATAGATTTAAAGACTATTTTATCACAAAATCATACAATATATCTTGTATACGATAGTATAGATAAATGGCAAAGGCGAAAGAACGATTTGAGGTGACCATGAACGGCAATCTTAACCAAAACATAAATATATTAAAGACCGAACATGGAACTGACATCGCATGGACAGGGCGAATAACAGAGGGTTCACCAACCTTTGTTTTTTTTGCTGGACATGGTTCTGATATGAATGGAACAAAAGCTCTTGCTGTAGATGAATGGGCACAGGAAAACGGATATGGAATTATACGTTTTGATTATTTTGGCCATGGACAATCCTCTGGTGAATATTTAGACGGCACCATTAGCATTTGGAGAAAAGACTGTAACGCTGTGCTGGATCAATTAACCACCGGGCCCGTTATTATTGTCGGATCTTCCTTAGGTGGTTGGTTGATGATGCTTGCAGCACGTGATCGAATTGATCGGATTAAAGGGTTAATTGGCATTGCTGCAGCTCCAGATTTTACTGATGACCTAATTTGGAATGCATTGTCTTCAGAAGACCAATTAAAAATGAAACGTGATGGTAAAATAGCTTTGCCTAATCCCTATTCAGATGATGATGTTATTTATCCCTATTCACTTATCACTGACGGTCGTGACAACTTCGTGCTACGCGATAAGCAAGAGACACCATTCCCTGTTCGACTTCTCCACGGCATGGACGATGAAGAGGTTCCCTCAAGCACTGCGGAAACACTTGCCAAAAACCTGATCGGAAATGATATTCAAGTTGTGTTGGTTAAGGGAGCAGGTCATCGTTTCTCATCAGCAGAACAAATTGATATTTTGATTGCTACTCTAGGAGAAATCGCACTTAAAGTAGGTTGAACAACTTATAAAGATTGTTGTATTTCCGTGCTTATCTTAACATTTTAAAAATCAAGGTCTGTATAATGCTTAGGTGGAATAATGCTGGTCACCGTATCTGACAGAAGGCTGCGGAATGATGGGCGTGACTTTATGCGTGAATACCAAGTCTTGGCTTCTGGCCAATCTTGCCAATGAACATCACCTAAAAAATCTACAACAGATAATGATGCTGCTATATGTAAGTCCGCAATGGTCATTTTATTGCCGGCCATCCATTTACGGTTATCAGCCAAATGATTAAAGTATTCAAAATGGGCCGAAAGATTAGTCATTGCCGCACGAATAGTGGTTGAAGATGGGACCCCATCTCCGATCAATCTGCGTATTAATTTTTCGTATAAAAGCGGTGTAATGACATCACGCTCAAGTTTGTAAGCGGCCCATTGAGTAAGCCTACGTGCTTCGGCGCGCATTGCTTTATCTTGTGGCAGCAATGGATTTTCTGGATGTTGTTCTTCAAGATATTCAACGATAGGCCAAAGACCACACAATACTGTTCTGTCATCTTCCACTATAACAGGTAGCTCACCTCCCGGATCCAAAGCTAATAATGCTTTGGGCTGCTCCCAAAAAGGCTCAAGTTTTAATAATACATCAAGCTTTTTTTCAGCCAACAGTAACCGACAGAACCTTGATCCTGTTGAAAGCCAATAATGATGAAGAACACGCATTTATTATGCTCGATGATTTTAGAGTTAATTATGTCGAAACGATAATCTGCTTGATTGAATTGAACAAGCCTAAATAAATTAAACATGCCGCAAAAAACTTAACAGGCAGAACGAATTATCCACTTTTCATGAGGAAGACTTTTAATTGCATTACCTGAAACACTTATTAAATGCAGTCTTTCGTCTTCAATTGGAGCTGGAAGGTCCAATTGTTCAGCTTTAATTTTTGAGAAGCCTAGCCGCTGATAATATTCAGATTCCCCAGAGACAAAACAAAAGGCCCATGCTCCAGATGCAGCCCGTTGCAATCCTTCACGAACCAGTGCCATACCTATGCCCTGCCCACGCAAAGCAGGATCTACAGCAAGCGGGCCTAAAAGAACTGACGGCAAGCCTGCGATAGTGATCGGCCAGAATCTTATTGAGCCCAGTAGTTGGCAACTTTGATCTTCATCAGCAGCAACAAGACATAGGTTTTCAACAGGGGAGCCGTTACGAAGACGCCATATGTTTCTTAGTTTGTGACTTGCATCAAAACCAAGCCCTGTCAAACGCTCAATATCATTTTTATCAACTGCTCTTTCGGTGCGGATAATCATTTATATATATTCCATGGCACGCAAGAGTTTGCAGTTTATGCCAATGCCTGATCTGATGATGACGGTTCAACAGAATGCGGCAATAAACCAATCATTTCGTTTGGAACCACCTGCCAGAATTTAGAAACCTCACGTGTCCAATCAGTCAAAATCTTTTTTGCTAACGGTGAGTTTGTATACATCACGTGCTTTTCTAACAGGGATTTTAACTCTTCTTCCCAATGCGGATTAGTGACACGATAAAGGCTTATCGTTCCTTTATTAATCTGATCACTGAAATTTTGAGCAGCATCATATACATACGCCATACCACCTGTCATACCTGCGCCAAAGTTGCTACCGACTTCACCTAAAATTACGACATTACCGCCAGTCATGTATTCACAACCATTGGAACCACAACCTTCGATTACTGCAGTTGCACCTGAATTTCGAACAGCAAAACGCTCACCAGCTTGTCCTGATGCATAAAGCGCGCCTGATGTTGCACCATACAATACGGTGTTACCGATAATAGTATTATCATTCGGCACAAGCGAAGATGCAGCTGTTTGACGTAATGTAATCAAACCACCTGACAGACCTTTGCCAACATAATCATTAGCATCACCAATGACTTCAAGTTTCAACCCTTGAACAGCGAAGGCACCTAATGATTGACCAGCAGACCCACGAAGACGAACTGAAATTGTATCCTCTTTAAGTCCCGTCATTCCAAAACGTCTGGTTATATGCGATGACAGTCGCGTCCCAATAGCACGCTGCGTATTTTCTACATTGTAGCTAAGTTGCATACGCTGACCACGCTCAAGTGCACCACGCGCATCCTGAACAATAAGTGCATCTAATGTATCAGGAACTTCATTACGGCCGTCAACGCTGCCAATAATCATTTCACTATTTGCTTGCACTAGGATTGGATTGAGATCGAGATCGTCAAGGGCAGCATTACCACGGCTGACCTGGGCCAACATATCAGTACGACCGATTATTTCAGAAAGTGACGTAACACCGAGACTTGCAAGAATTTCGCGAACCTCTTCTGCCAAATGTGTGAAAAGTTGAACAACCTTTTCTGGCGTTCCAGTAAACTTAGCCCGTAAATCTTCGCGCTGGGTACATACGCCAACAGGACATGTGTTTGAGTGACATTGGCGGACCATAATACAGCCCATAGCAATCAATGATGATGTCCCAATGCCATATTCGTCTGCGCCCAACATTGCTGCCATGACAATATCGCGGCCTGTTTTCAAACCACCATCAGTCCGCAATACTACCTTATCACGAAGGTCATTCATGGTTAAAACTTGGTGGACCTCAGAAAGGCCCATTTCCCAAGGCAAACCCGCATGCTTGATTGATGATTGAGGGCTAGCACCGGTTCCCCCGCCATGGCCAGAGATAAGTATCGTATCTGCCTTTGCTTTTGCAACGCCTGCAGCAATGGTCCCAATACCAGTTGATGCAACAAGTTTAACGCACACACGAGCATCAGGGTTAATCTGTTTCAGGTCATAGATCAGCTGCGCCAAATCTTCGATTGAATAGATATCATGATGTGGAGGCGGTGAAATAAGCGTAACGCCTTCAGTTGAATGACGAAGCCGTGCTATAAGAGAATCTACCTTGATACCCGGTAACTGCCCCCCTTCACCAGGCTTTGCGCCTTGCGCCACTTTGATTTCTAGCTCTTCACAATTATTCAGATATTCAGCTGTTACGCCAAAACGGCCGGAAGCAACCTGTTTAATAGCACTTGAAGGATTATCGCCATTTTCACGCAAACGGAAACGAGCAGGGTCTTCCCCCCCTTCCCCACTATCAGACTTTGCACCAATTCTATTCATGGCGATAGACAGTGTTTCATGAGATTCTGGACTTAATGCACCAAGCGAAATACCAGGTGAAACGAGTTTGCGACGGATTGATGTAATGCTCTCAACATCTTCAACAGAAACTTCATCATGATTTGATGTAAAATCAAGAAGGTCTCGGAGGTTAACAGGACCTGCGTTATAAACTTTGGATGTGTAATTTTTCCAACTATCATAACTCCCAGAATCACAAGCATGTTGCATGGAATGAATGATATCTGCGTCAAAAGCGTGAGCTTCACCTGATTTTCGAAAACGGAAGAAACCCCCGACCGGTAGTGTAATCATACTGTCAGACCAAGCCTGATCATGCATAGCCTTCAGCTGTGTTTCGATACCGTTCATACCAAGGCCCGAAATGCGTGATGTCATTGGTGGGAAATATTTTGATACCAATGACCGTGACAGGCCAAGAGCCTCAAAATTATATCCACCACGATACGAAGACAGGACTGATATACCCATCTTTGACATGATTTTTAGAAGTCCGTTTTCAATTGCAGTGCGGAAATTATTAACAGCCTCGTCAAATGAAATATTTGGCACAAGACCGCGGACATGACGGTCTTTAATTGAAAGCTCAGCCATCCACGGATTAACAGTTGTTGCACCAACACCCATCAGAACCGCAAAGTGATGAACATCTAAACATTCACCTGAAGCAACGTTTATTGATGCAAAGGTCCTTAATTGTTTACGCACAAGATGCGCGTGCACAGCACCTGCAGCCAGAATGGTTGGGATAGCCATACGCTCATTACCAATATTATGGTCAACAAGCATTAAGTGTTCAGCACCACCACGTACAGCTTCTTCAGCCTCCAATTCAATACGGCTTATCGCTGCCTCTAAACTTTCCCCTGATGTGATCCCAAAGGTTGTATCAATAGTGATAGCTTTATCACCTAACCAAGCATCCAGAGAATTAAATTCTGCCGTGGTTAATACAGGTGAGTTTAACAATAAGTGATCACACTGTTCTGCCGCTTCATCAAGAATGTTTCCAAGATTACCTAAACGTGTTCTTAACGTCATTACATGGCGTTCACGCAAGCTATCAATTGGTGGGTTGGTGACTTGTGAGAAGTTCTGACGGAAGAAATGATGCAAACCACGATAACGGTTTGACAAGACAGCAAGCGGCGAGTCATCCCCCATAGAACCTGTTGCTTCCTTACCGCCCTCAGCCATTGGCTGTAGCAATAATTCCATGTCTTCAAGTGTCCAGCCTGCTGTATATTGGCGACGACGCATTTCATCTTTATCAAGATGATGAGGCACATCCGAGGCGCTGGGCTGATCATTGGTTTCCGCAAGTAACTCATCCATAACACGTGAACGGCCAAGCCATTCACCCCAAGACTTGCGATTGACCAACATATCTTTCAATTCTTGATCGTGGTAAATTTTGCCTTCTTTCAAATTAACACCAATAATTTGACCTGGGCCTAATCTGCTTTTTTCAATGATGCTTTTTTCATTTAAGTGAACCATACCTGTTTCAGAACCAGCAAGAAGCAAGTTATCATCTGTTACAGCAATTCGCATTGGACGAAGGCCATTGCGATCGACAGACGCAACAACCCATTGGCCAGCTACAGCTGCTAACGCAGCAGGACCGTCCCAAGGTTCCATCACAGCATTACAATAACCATAGAGGTCACGTAAATTTTGCGGAGCATCAGGTGAAACAGCTTCAGGCACAAGCATCGTTTTCACCATTGGCAAATCACGTCCACCATGAAGCATTAATTCAAAAACGCTATCAAGTGCCGCTGAGTCAGACGCACCACCTTCAATCACCGGCTTAAGATGGCGGACATCGTCTCCGAATAATGGTGATGCCATACGGTCTTCATGACACAGCATCCAATTACGATTTCCTCTAAGCGTGTTGATTTCGCCATTATGAGCAAGTACGCGGAACGGCTGGGCCAGCTTCCATGTTGGGAAGGTATTTGTAGAGTAGCGCTGATGATAAAGAGCAAAACGCGAAACAAAACGCTCATCCAGTAAATCTGGATAAAAAGCTGTGACCTGTTCAGCCAAAAACATGCCTTTGTAGATGATCGACTGGCTTGAGAAAGAGCATAGATAAAATTCCATAATTCTTTCATCATAAATTGCATTTTCGATCTTACGGCGTATCACATAAAGATCACGTTCAGCTTCCTCAACATCTAATTTTCCATCAGATTGAGGCATGGAAAACATAATCTGTTCAATTTCGGGACGTGTGGCATCAGCTTTGGTCCCAATAATTGAAACGTCTACTGGCACCTGACGCCAGCCATAAATATTATATCCAGCATTAAGAATTTCTTCTTCCACAATACAGCGGCAACGTTCTTGGGCAGCCATATCTGTGCGAGGTAAAAAGACCATACCTACCGCAAGACGACCACCGTCGACATCATGGCCTGTACGAGCAATATGCTCACGGAAGAAATCGAGTGGAATTTCTAAGTGTATCCCAGCACCATCGCCAGTTTTACCATCAGCATCAACAGCACCGCGGTGCCAAATGGCCTGCAATGCCTCGATCCCTTTTTCAACCACATCACGACGCGGTTTGCCATCAATAGCGGCAACAAGGCCTACGCCACATGCATCATGCTCCATATCAGGAGAATAAGCACCTGCTTCAATAAGGCGTTTTTCCATTGCATTTCTGCGCTTCAGCCAAGCAGCACCAGAAAGTGATGAATTTGAACGTGTCATAACAGTTTTATTTTTAGGTTGATGAGCATTCATAATTGTCTCCATCATTTAAGATGCAATTTTATCAGCGCCGGAGACTTTCGCCTTGAGCCAGTTATCAATTCGTTCAGCAGCATCACGACCATCACGTACCGCCCAAACAACTAAGGATGCACCGCGGACGATATCGCCTGCAGCAAACACACCTTCAATACCGGTCATCATAGATTTCCAGTCAATGTGAATGGTACCCCAGCGTGAGACCTTCAGACGTGGTTCAGCAAACATTTCTGGCAAATTTTCTGGATCAAAACCCAGCGCCTTAATAACAAGGTCTGCTTTCATATCAAATTCTGAGCTTTGTATTTTTTCAGGAACACGACGTCCTGTAGCATCCGGCTGCCCAAGATGAATTTTTGAACAGGAAACGGCATCAACATGCTCTCCACCCTTAAAACCTTCAGGCTGGGTGAGCCACTCAAAAATAACGCCTTCTTCTTCGGCATTCATTACTTCACGTTCAGAGCCTGGCATATTCGCACGGTCGCGTCTGTATACGCAGCGGACGGATTTTGCTTTTTGTCGAATTGCTGTTCTGACACAATCCATCGCGGTATCGCCACCGCCAATAACAACAACATCACGACCTTCGGCTGAAAACTCCGTCATTTTATCCTTGCCAATATCATCACCCAAACCAAGGCGATTAGATGCTGTTAAATAGTCAAGGGCAGGAATGATGCCTTTCTTATCATTACCTTCAGCTTCGAGTTCACGCGCTTTGTAAACACCTGTGGTAATAAGAACAGCGTCATGTTTCTCTTTGAGCTCGGCAAATGTAATATCAGTTCCAATTGATGTGTTCATGGTAAATGTGACGCCGCTATCTCGAAGCAATTGGGCGCGGCGCTCAACAACATGTTTTTCTAATTTAAATCCAGGAATTCCATAAATTAACAAGCCCCCAACGCGGTCGTAACGGTCATAAATTTCAACCTGATAACCACGACGGCGCAAAATATCTGCAGCAGCTAAACCAGCGGGGCCAGCGCCAATGATTGCGACACTTTCGCCACGTTCTTGCGTAGGCTTAGGAGGCTTCACCCATCCGTTTTCAAAAGCTGTTTCAGTAATGTGTTTCTCAACAGCTCCAATAGTTACAGATTCAAAGCCTTTTTCAATAACGCAATTACCTTCACAGAGACGGTCTTGGGGGCAAATTCGACCACAAATTTCTGGAAATGTGTTTGTTGCAGAGGAAACTTCCCATGCCTCTTCCATACGGCCTTCAGCGGTCAACATTAACCAATCTGGAATATTATTATGCAGTGGGCAATTCGTTTGGCAGAACGGCACGCCACATTGTGAACAGCGAGAGGCCTGTTCTTTAGCCTTTTTATCTGCAAAATCAGCATAAATCTCATTAAAATCTTTTTTACGTGTTTCCGCCTTACGCTTTTCAGGCATATCTTTGTTGGTTTCAACGAACTGCAACATTCGATCTGTAGTCATTTTCTATGCCTCTCCATAAATAATTCTCGATATAAAACCGATTTGCATTACAGATTAATTAATGGGTACGCTTTAATAAATAGGTTGCGACCATAAAAAGGTCAACAATTACTCCCTATTATGATTTTCAAACCATCTAATTATTACTCATATTTGAACTTTTAGCAAGTTTTATTGAGTAATTGATACCGAAACGGTATTACTTTGATTTTTGCGTAATCAGTAAGATTAATGCATCGATAATTTGCTGGTCAGACCCTGGAGGAAGATGAGAAATAATATTATTATGAAATTGGGCAGCCTCAGCGCAAAGGTCGTCATATACTGCCGTACCTTTTTGAGACAGCTCTAGCATTTCATATCTTTTATCATCAGCCATCACTGAGCGTGTTAGTAAGCGCTTTCGCTCCAACGCAGCAACCGCTCGGCTGACTTTAGTTTTGTGTAAATCCCCTTTGACACAGATGTCTTTGGCTGTAAGCGGGCCATAACGCCCAAGATGAAATAAAACACGCCATTCCATTCGAAGCATATTATATCGTTTTTTATAAACACCCTCGAATTGCTCGCTGGTTTTTTCAGCTGCACGATTAAGCAGATATGGCAAAAACGTTGCCAAATCGAAGTTTGTTTTTTCCATTTTTCTGTCTTTTTGCTGTGATCTCTTATTGATAGTTACATTTTTAACTAATATCGTAAAGATATTGACCCACTAAGATAGAGGTAAAAATGTCTATGGAAGATACGCTTCAATACATGCCTGGTTTTGGTAATGATTTCGAGACAGAAGCATTACCAGGCGCATTGCCTCAAGGTCAAAATAGCCCTCAAAAATGTGCGTATGGGCTTTATGGCGAACAACTATCAGGCACTGCATTTACCGCACCTAATGGCCAAAATGAAAGGACCTGGTGTTATCGCATTCGCCCATCTGTAAAGCACACACATCGGTTTACAAAAATTGATATTCCTCACTGGAAATCAGCTCCTTGCATTGACCCGGATGCCATATCTCTTGGTCAGTATCGATGGGACCCTATTCCACATACTGTGCATGATATGACCTGGATTACCGGCATGCATACAATGACAACAGCAGGTGACGTCAATACGCAAACAGGGATGGCATCTCATGTTTACCTTGTTACTTCATCCATGAAGGATGAATATTTCTATTCTGCAGACAGTGAGTTGCTGGTTGTTCCTCAAGTTGGCACCCTGCGATTTGTCACAGAATTAGGAATTTTTCAGGTTGGCCCCGAAGAAATTGCCATTCTTCCTCGTGGTCTCGTATATCGCGTGGAAGTTATTGATGGACCGGCACGTGGTTTTGTATGTGAAAATTATGGCCAAAAATTTGACTTGCCTTATCGTGGTCCAATTGGTGCAAATTGCCTTGCCAATCCACGCGACTTTAAAACACCTGTAGCTGCTTTTGAGGATATTGAAACACCATCAACGGTGACCATCAAATGGTGCGGACAATTTCATCAAACAACCATTGGTCATTCGCCATTAGATGTTGTGGCTTGGCATGGGAATTATGCACCCGTCAAATATGATTTAAGAACATATTGTCCAGTTGGGGCCATTTTGTTTGACCATCCTGATCCTTCTATTTTTACGGTACTCACGTCACCTTCTGGAATTGAAGGCACGGCCAATATTGATTTCGTTTTATTCCGTGACCGCTGGATGGTAGCAGAAAACACATTCAGGCCACCTTGGTACCATAAAAATGTAATGTCAGAATTAATGGGTAATATTCACGGCCAATATGACGCAAAGCTGACTGGGTTTATCCCTGGCGGGATGTCATTACACAATATGATGCTGCCACATGGTCCTGATCGTGACGCTTTTGAAGGCGCATCAAACGCTGAATTAACACCAAAAAAGTTAGAGCATACGATGTCATTTATGTTTGAGACACGGTTCCCACAACATTTGACGACATTTGCAGCCAATGAAGCCCCGCTTCAAGATGATTATATTGATTGCTGGACTAGCCTTGAGAAAAAATTCGACGGCACACCCGGAAAAAAATAAGGAGAACACTTATGTTGTTAAAAAGCTGGGTTGAAAGCGCCAATCAAGCCGACTGCTCATTTCCACTAAATAATTTACCCTATGGGGTCTTCTCAAATGATGATCCGACACCGCGAATGGGTGTAGCGATTGGTGATATGATACTTGATTTTCATAAAGCTGCCGCGGCAGGATTACTTAATATTGAAGGCATTGATGATAGTGCTTTTTCGCAAAAGTCATGGAATAACGTGATGGCTTGTGGGCCTGAGGCTTGGACAGCGTTAAGGGCAAGGCTTACTGCGATGCTTTCTGAAGAAACAGATAAGCAAGATATAATAAAAGCATGCCTCACGCCTCAACATGCTGCACTGATGCACATGCCTTTTGACGTTGCTGAATATACAGATTTCTATGCAGGTCGGCACCATGCGACAAATGTCGGCACCATGTTTCGCGGTGCAGAAAATGCGCTTCCGCCTAACTGGTTGCATATTCCTATTGGATATAATGGACGCGCATCATCAGTAGTTGTTAGTGGCACTGACTTTGCGCGGCCAATGGGGCAGCTTAAAGGTCCTGATATGGAAATGCCTGTATATGCCGCATGCAAGAGATTTGACTATGAACTGGAAATGGGCGCTATTGTCGGCACACCAAGTTGCGGAGCTGTGAGCATCGATGATGCTGATGCTATGATTTTTGGTTATGTGTTGTTAAATGATTGGTCTGCCCGTGACATCCAAGCATGGGAATACCAACCGCTCGGCCCATTTCAAGCGAAGGCAACAGCAACAACCATTTCACCTTGGATCGTCACAAAAGCGGCGTTAGAGCCATTCCGCGTTGATACTCCTGCTAGGGAGTTTGAGCTGCTTGACCATTTAAAAGATACAGGACCGATGCTCTACGATATTGATCTTGAGGTTTATATCAGCCCTGAAGCTGGGCCCTCCACAAAACTTACGGAAACAAATTACCGTGAAATGTATTATTCATCTGCCCAACAACTGGCGCATCACACCACTTCTGGTTGCCCCATGCGTGTAGGTGACTTGCTTGGGTCTGGAACAATTTCAGGAGCGGAAAAGCACCAACGCGGTAGCCTCCTTGAATTGTCTTGGGGCGGTAAAGAACCGATCACGCTTGAAGATGGATCAACACGAAGCTTTATTGAAGATAACGACACAATCACAATGACCGGGCATGCAAAAGGTGACGGTTATTTGATTGGCTTTGGCACATGTACTGGCAAAGTCTTGCCTGCATAATCTTGGAGAAATAACATGACATCATTTGCTTCACAAAATGATTTGGAAGATAAAAAGATCAGTTTCACTGAGATTGGTGACGGGCTTTATGCCTTCACTGCAGAAGGAGACCCAAACTCGGGCGTCATTATCGGTGATGACAGTGTGATGGTCGTCGAAGCGCAAGCGACACCGCGCCTTGCGAATAAAGTCATCGACTGTATCCGAAGTGTTACGGACAAACCTATCACCCACCTAGCCTTAACCCATTATCACGCAGTCCGTGTATTAGGCGCATCTGCCTTCATGGCAGATAATATTATCATGTCTGATAAGGCACGTGCCATGGTTGTAGAACGTGGCCAAGAAGACTGGGACAGTGAATTTGGACGTTTTCCGCGATTGTTTCAAGGTCATGAAAGCATCTCTGGTTTGACATGGCCAACCACTACATTCAGCGACAGAATGACCGTGTTCTTGGGCAACCGAAGGGTTGATCTTATGTATTTAGGGCGAGCGCATACTGCGGGCGACATTGTTATCCATGTTCCTGATCAAAACGTAATGTTTACCGGCGATATCGTAGAATATCATTCCGCATGTTATTGCGGTGACGGCCATTTCAAAGATTGGTCTGCAACTCTTGATGCTATCAAAGCATTTGATGTTGAAGCCATTGCACCTGGCCGTGGCGATGCCTTAATAGGCAAAGAAATGGTAGGAAAAGCCATTGAAAGTACGCGTGATTTTGTATCCTCGACATATAAACCTGTCGCACGGGTTGCAGCGAGTGGTGGCAGTTTAAAAGATGCATTTGATGCAATGCGTGCGGAGTGCGATGTGAAATTTGGTGATTATGCAATTTATGAGCATTGCCTGCCGTTTAATGTATCACGAGCTTATGATGAAGCACGGGGGCTTGATCACCCGCGCATATGGACGGCGGAACGTGATATTGAAATGTGGAAACAGTTGCAGGGTTAAGTAATGGGCAAATATTCATATGAGCCGTTTGAATACATCGCGCCACCAGGCCTGACCGCAACAGAAACACGCCATAAGGTTGCTATTATTGGCGCAGGGCCGATCGGGCTTGCAATGGCGATAGACCTTGCCATGCGAGGTGTGCCAAGTGTTGTATTAGACGACAATAATGTTGTTTCGGTAGGGTCGCGTGCCATCTGTTGGGCAAAACGCACATTAGAGATTTTTGACCGACTTGGCGTTGGCCAACGCATGCTGGACAAGGGTGTTGTTTGGAAAATTGGCCGACTATTTGACGGCGATAAAGAGGTTTATAATTTCAACCTTTTACCCGAAGATGGGCATCATTACCCTGCATTTATCAACCTGCAACAATATTATGTTGAACAGTACTTGGTTGAACGTGCGCAAGATTTTCCATCACTGATTGATTTACGATTTAAAAACAAAGTTACCAACCATCATGATAATGGTGAATTCATCTCGCTTGATATCGAAACGCCAGATGGGTCCTACACTATAGAAACAGAATATATGTTGGCTTGTGATGGTGCTGGCTCAGCCACACGCAAACGGATGGGCCTTGAATTTAAAGGACATGTCTTTGATGAGCATTTCTTAATTGTTGATGTAGAAATGCAAGAGAGTCCATTTATTTCAGATGAGCCCGAACGTTGGTTCTGGTTCAAACCACCTTTCCACCAAGGTCAATCTGCATTATTGCACCAACAGCCTGATGGAATTTACAGGATAGACTTACAACTAGGGCCTGAAACAGATCCAAAGCAAGAGGCCACTGAAGAAAAAGTCATTCCTCGCATCAAGCAGATTATGGGTGACAAGCCTTTTAAATTAGACTGGATGAGTGTGTATAAATTCAAATGTGCAAAACTGGATGAATTTATTCATGGCCGCGTTATCTTTGTTGGCGACAGCGCACA
Source organism: Puniceispirillales bacterium (SeqCode) (assembly GCA_965660595.1). Taxonomy (GTDB): domain Bacteria; phylum Pseudomonadota; class Alphaproteobacteria; order Puniceispirillales; family UBA1172; genus JAGWAQ01. The sequence goes on from CBFIAO010000023.1 coordinate 17,834, forward strand.
TGTAGTGAGTCCCTTTGGCGCACGAGGCGGTAATGGCGGCATTCATGATGTCGATAATTTAGGCTGGAAGCTTGCTGCTGTCATTCATGGTGATGCTGGCTCAAATCTGCTTGAAAGTTATCATGTTGAGCGTAAGCATGGTGCAAATGAAAACATCATGAATTCGTCTCGCGCCACCAATTTCATGACACCAAAATCTGCAATAGAAATGACGTTCAGAAATGAAGTACTAACGCTGGCACGTGACATGCCTTTTGCCCAAAAGCTGATCAATTCAGGGCGGTTATCAGTACCTTGTGTGCTCTTTGATTCACCACTTAATTCTAAAGCTAATGGGCCTGTTCCTGCAGGTTTAAACGTTATGGATGCGCCTTTAAAGGGCAATGGATGGCTTATTCACCATATTCAAGGGCAAGCAACATTAATGGGCATTGGAAATATTACTATTCCTGATATTGATGGGGTGGCGCGGATCGGCATCAATCATACGCATAATGATTATCCATGCTATCAATCTGATGGCGGAATATTAGAAGCACGTTATGGCACTGATATCCTGTACCTTATTCGGCCAGATGGCCATATTGCGGCATCATTCAGCAAGGGAAATACCAAGGAAATTCATGCCGCTTACCGAAGGATGATGGGTGATGGTTAATTCACTGACTGACGACAATTTATTTCCACATGGCGATGAGTTTTATGAACACCTAATGGCTGCACATGATGGCTTGTCTCACGAAGAGAGTGAAGCATTAAACGCTCGCCTTATATTATTAATGGCCAATACGATTGGTGACGTCAGCCAATTAAAAACCATCCTCACAACAGCGAGGTCCTATCATGGGAAATAATATCTTATTATGGGATTATTATCGATCTTCCGCGAGTTATCGTGTCCGTATCGCCTTGAACCTTGCCGGGGAAACTTACACTAAAACATCAATAGATTTACTTGCAGGTGATCAACGCAGTGTCGAACACCTAGCTCGGAACCCGCAAGGTTTTGTTCCTGTGCTGGATATTGATGGACTTAGGCTAACACAATCACTTGCAATGCTTGATTACATTGATGAAACACGTGGTCTGGGTCTTACACCTGGCACACCAGCGCAACGAGCAAAAATCAAAGCTGCAGCTATGGCAATAGCCATCGATATTCACCCCATTTGCAACCCATCAGTTGTGAACCATGTCACAGGTGGAGAAGAACCTGCCCGCACAGAGTGGATGAAGCATTTTATCCGCCCTGGGTTGTTGGCATTTGAACAGCTAATTTCAGCTGAAGGCTTTAAAATCGATGATGGCCCATATGCAGCAGGACGACATATGACACTTGCTGATATCTGTTTGATGCCGCAGGTCTACAATGCTGATAGGTGGAGTGCTGACTATAGTGATTGCCCAAATATTATTGCAGTCCGGGATGCATGTTTAGCACATCCTGCCGTAAAGGCTGCACACCCTGACAATGTCTGATCAAATTCATTAAGCGGTAAAATTATCAACTCATAATATCATCAATTGAAAATTAGCTTGTGCCAGTTTCATAAATTATGAAGTATGATTGTGGTCATTTGTTCTTTAATATTGAACACTCAATTTATAATCTTAAGGCACGGTCATGAATGAACAAATCCTGCTTATTGCTGTCATTCAAGGCATTACCGAATTTTTGCCCATTTCATCATCAGGACATTTAAATCTTCTGCATGGCTTAACTACGCTTGAAGATCATGGTTTAGCCATGGATGTGGCCGTACATCTTGGCACTGTCGTTGCTGTTATATTCTATAACTGGAGCGATATTAGAAAAATGACCTTGAGTGTTTTATCTTTGGGAAAGCAATACCGGGATTTATTTGGTGTTTCAATGTCTGCGATCATTGCAACTATTCCTGCAGTTATTGCCGGCTATATGCTGAATGCAAATCAAGATATTATTGATGTCATTAGAAATATTGAAATTATTGCATGGACAACCCTTATATTCGGCATCTTATTAGGAATTGCTGATCAATCACAAGGCAAGCGGCGTTTTGTGACAACTAATTTTGGTGACGCACTTGCCATTGGATTTGCGCAAGTTTTAGCGCTTATACCAGGCACTAGCCGCGCCGGCATCACGATGACAGCCGCACGTTTTAGAGGGTTGAGCCGCCGGGCTGCTGCACGCTTTTCCATGATTTTATCCATCCCAATTATTATTGGTTCGGCAGTATTAAAAGCTGGAGATGTCATAGCAACTGGAACAATGGATCAGTTCATTGACATGACGATTGCCGCCACTATTGCCATGGTAATCGCGTTTCTTTCAATCAGCGCAATGATGGCAATCATTCAACGTGTTGGATTTATGCCATTTGTTATCTACCGAGTTGTCGTCGGCCTTGTCTTGCTTAGCACTATTTATTTGGCCTAATCATGACGGCTGATTAGTTAATTGCGAATCTGCCGCCCGGTTGGTAACGCTCCAAATAGCCCGGCACAATCAAATCAACTGGCGTTGGGTCAATGCCCAAATCTTCTAATGTCAGTGCGTCATTCGACACAATATTATCGAATTTTAATTGTTTGAGTTGATCTCTTGTTACTGGAGCATTCGGCAGAATAGACATCGCAGTTGCTGCAAGCCCCATAATTCCAAAAGGCAGCGGAATTAAACTGCGGCGGCGCTTTGTCAGCTTTAAAATATATGCCATTACTTCCCGGAACGTCATGATATCAGGGCCGCCTAATTCATAGATCTTGCCATCATGATTTGTACTGTTAAGTGACAGCACTGCTGCCGCGGCAACATCACCAACAAACACTGGCTGCACCTTATTTTTACCGCCGCCAATCACTGGCAACCCTGGCGCTAACACGGCCATGGATGCAAAGCGATTAAAGAAGCTGTCACCTGCACCGAATACTAATGAAGGACGAAGAATTGTTGCGGTTGGGCAGGCCTTTAGCAACGCCGCCTCACCCATTGCCTTTGTTCGGGCATATCGACTTGTGGATTTCTCACTAGCACCAATTGCAGATAATTGAACCACTGATTTGATACCAAGTTCGGTTGCTATCTTTCCAATGCGACCTGGCAATTCAGCCTGAAGCGCAGCAAAACGCTGAGCTCCATTTTCAGCAAGAATACCAATCGTGTTCACCACCGCATCTGTGCCTTGCATCACACGGCGCAGATCATCATCTTCAAGTGCATTGCCGCCAACAGCCGTAATTTGCCCGACATCACCCATAGGCTTTAAAAACTTAGCCCTATCAGCATTGCGCGTTAAAATCTTCACGCGTGCACCTTGTCGCGCTAATTGTTCAACAATATTCCGACCGATAAAACCTGCTCCACCGATCACGGCAACAGTTATTTGTGATGACATCTTCGTTCTCGCATAAACATGAATATGACAGTTATATAAGGTAGCATGAGTAGCCTGCATAGCCCAAACATAGTGTGATAAACAAGTTTCATCAATCATCCATAATGTTTTCGATAGCTGGCCGAAAAACAGATTGACAGGAAAAGCCCTATCGTTATGTTGACAAAGCTTTAGGGACAATCCCCTTTGGGCCCAGGTGGCGGAATTGGTAGACGCGCTGGCTTCAGGTGCCAGTGATCGCAAGATCGTGGAAGTTCGAGTCTTCTCCTGGGCACCATAAACCCCATCACATCATGTGTTATCATATGATGTGTCTGAGCCACCTCCCCTCTTATTATCAAAGTCACCACATTATTAAATGCAAATCAAAAGGCAATGGTTTGTCTAGAACATTCCAGTTAACTTCTATACGTGTTGCAAATACCATAACTGACCTAATGGGGTACTGTGCCCTTACCGAGTATAGGTAACCACAAATCCTAAAATGTTGCGTAGTATTAGATGAAATTAGGCTTGTTTTCATGCCCATCATCACCTAGCGTTAATATATATATATTTATCCATAACGTGAGGTAAAACAATGACAAAAACCGTTGTTTTTGAAGCAAAAAAAATCATCACCATGAACCAATCAAACCCTGTAACCACGCATGTTGCTATTCGTGATGGGCGTATTTTAGGCACAGGGTCATTGGACCAAATGGCGATGTTCGGTGATTATGAATTAAACACTGATTTTGCTGATAAAATTTTAACACCAGGTTTTGTTGAAGGCCATGCCCATGCCATGGAAGGTGGTGTTTGGGACCACCCTTACGTGGGATATATGGATCGTTATGACCCTGACGGCAATCTCTGGCAGGGTGCTACCAGTATGGCGGATGTCGTCACGATTTTGACACGTGTTGAAAGTGAAATGGATGACCTGAATGAAGCGCTGTTTTCTTGGGGTTTTGACCCGATTTATTTTGGTGGACGGAGGATGTCTGTAGATGATTTAGATCAGGTATCAACCACACGGCCAGTATTGGTACTTCATTCCAACGGACACTTGCTCAACGTTAATTCCAAAGTGCTGGAACTGGCGGGCATAACCGATGATACAAATGTTTATGGTGTCTTGAAAGACGACAAAGGCAAGCCAACAGGAGAACTGATGGAAATGGCCGCTAAATACATGGCCTATAAAGTTACGGGCAATCCGTTCTTTGGAAAAATTCATCACCGTGTTTTGGAGCAATACGCTAAATCTGCCATTAATTGCGGCACCACCACCGCAACTGACCTTTTCGCTACCTTTGATGAAGGCTCGTTGAAAGCCTATCGTGAAGTGACCATGCGTGAAGACTATGCACTGCGAGTGATGCCAGCGATGAACACACTTGATGAGGGATATAACGAAGGGATCGCAACCTTAAAAGCAGCTAAGAAAGACAATAATGACCGCTTGCATTATGGGTTGTGTAAGGTCATGACTG
>CBFIAO010000024.1:0-22390 GCA_965660595.1 Puniceispirillales bacterium (SeqCode)
ATGCATATGATATCCCAAATTTATCTGTAACTTCATATCTGTGCCGAACCAATACACCGTCTAACACTGCATTTCGCGGGTTTGGTGGGCCACAAGGAATGATGGGTATTGAACGAGTGATGGATCACATTGCCCATCATTTGGATTGTGACCCACTTGATGTGAGAAAAATTAATTTCTATCCGGATCATGAATGCCCGAACCATGCTGTCACGCATTATGGGCAGGTAATTAAAGACAGTGTGATTAATGATCTTGTGGCAAAGCTGGAACAGTCTTCGGCTTATCGTGAACGCCGAAAAGCGATCACATCATGGAATAAAACGAACAGCATTTTAAAGCGTGGCATAGCACTTACACCTGTTAAATTTGGTGTTAGCTTTAATAAAACGATACTTAATCAGGCAGGTGCGCTGGTGCATGTTTATACCGATGGTACCGTTATGTTGAATCATGGCGGTACAGAAATGGGGCAAGGACTATTCACTAAAGTGAAGCAAATCACCGCTGAAGTTTTTGGAGTTTCACCAGACCGAATTCGGACAACACCAACTCATACCGCAAAAGTGCCAAACACCTCTGCCACTGCGGCGTCATCCGGAACAGACCTTAACGGCATGGCAGCGTTTCATGCAGCATCAACTATCCGCGAACGCATGACTGAATATTTAGCAGAACTTCACCAATGCGATACTAAAGTCATTAAATTCATAAGTGATCATGTTGATATCAATGGTGTATCTATCAGCTTTGCTGAGGCAGCTAATTTATGCTGGCAAGGACGGATTTCACTCTCATCAACAGGATATTATGCCACGCCAGATATTCATTGGGACCCTGTTAAAGGAAAGGGCCAACCTTTTTATTACTATGCATATGGCGCTGCCGTAACAGAAGTTATCGTCGATATCATGACGGGTGAACATCGCTTACTACAAGTTGATATTTTACATGATGCTGGCAAGTCTATTAATCCCTCACTTGATCTTGGCCAAATCGAAGGCGGTTATATTCAAGGTGTTGGATGGTTAACACTTGAAGAAGTGGTCTATGGAGATGATGGACGCTTGTTGAGTCACGCGCCGTCAACATACAAAATACCGGCAGCGGCAGATCGTCCATTAACACAACATATTAATCTTTACCCATCACAAGGTAATTTATCAGATACAATCTTCAAATCCAAAGCTGTTGGTGAGCCCCCATTAATGTTAGGAATGAGTGCATTTTTTGCATTAAGTGATGCCCTATCATATAGCACAACACATTACCCGTTTCTCAATGCACCTGCCACTGCGGAACGTTTAGCAATGACTGCGGCATCGCTATGACACTCACACATTGGCTTCATGAATTATTATCAGAATTAGATCGGGGCCGCCCCGCGATACGTGCCGTACTTGTGCGCGCTGAAGGCTCAACACCACGTGAAATGGGTGCGCATATGATGATCTATCATGATCAGTTTACAGGCACTATTGGCGGCGGCACCCTTGAGCATGAAGTGATAAAAGCAGCGCGACAGCTCATGAACGCCCCAAGAGAAAATTACCGTAGCCGGCGGCAATATCCTCTAGGGCCGACATTAGGCCAATGTTGTGGTGGCTTTGTTGAGGTGATGTTTGAACATATCATCCCTGAAGATCAAGATCATTGGAAGATGTTTGCAGGATCGCCATACATCTTTCATCCAAATGATGCCGGCAAATTTCCATCAGCAGTTTCATCTGAAACAAACAAACACGGCTTGACCTTATCAATGGGTGACGCACACACACCTTTATATCTTTATGGTGCAGGTCATGTTGGCCGTGCGTTAATGGGGGTCACCCACGGCCTGCCTTTGGAGCGATACTGGGTGGACACACACGCATCTCGTTTCCCATCTGACATGCCAGCTGGTATTACCCCTATCGTTGCTGCCAACCCAGCTCAGATTGCTCAATATGCTAAACAAGATGCTATTCATGTGGTGATGAGCTACTCACACCAAATAGACCTTGATATCTGCCTTGCCATACTAAAACGAAATCAATTTAGTAAACTTGGCCTGATTGGTTCCACCACCAAAAAAGCACGTTTTTTAAAAGCACTTTCAAAAGCTGGGATTGATGACGCAAGCTGTGTACGTCTTATATGCCCAATTGGGTTGCCTGAAATTGGCGGTAAGGACCCTGCACGTGTGGCTTTATCTGTTGCAGCGCAACTTTCAGAATGGACGCGCAGTGATGCTGTGAATCAAGATGAACTTGTACATCATCAATTTGATATCGCATAATGAAGCCATACTATGAATGAGGGCACTATGACACGCTATGACCGCGATCTACACGGATACGGTGCAAATCCACCCAAAGCTGCGTGGCCAAGCAATGCTGCAATCGCTGTTCAAATTGTTGTCAATTATGAAGAAGGCGGCGAACGTAATATCCTGCATGGTGATGGAGAATCTGAAGCTTTTCTCTCTGAAATTGTTGGCGCAGCGGCTTGGCCTAATCAGCGTCATTGGAACATGGAATCTATCTATGAATATGGGGCACGTTCTGGATTCTGGCGGCTTTATGATCTTTTCACTGCCGCTAATATTCCCATCACTGTGTTTGGTGTAACCACCGCATTAGAACGTAACCCAGCCCAACTTAAAGCCATGATTGATGCAAATTGGGAATTGGCATGTCATGGATTAAAATGGATAGAACACAAAGACATGCCACTTGAAGAAGAGCGTACCCAGATACGTGACGCTGTTCACAGACACTTTATATTAACTGGCGCAGCGCCACTAGGCTGGTATACAGGCCGTTGTTCAATGAACACAGTAGCTTTAGTAGCCGAAGAAACAGACTGTCTTTATCAAGCAGATAGCTATGCTGATGACCTTCCTTATTGGCTTGAGACTGAACATGGTCCAGCCCTGATGGTGCCATACACACTTGATGCAAATGATATGCGGTTTGCAACGTCACAAGGTTTTAATGCAGGTGACCAGTTCCTAAATTACCTAAAAGATAGTTTTGACACACTTTATGAAGAAGGACAGGCAGGCGCACCAAAGATGATGAGTATTGGCCTACACTGTCGCTTGGCTGGCAGGCCAGGGCGAATAAAAGCCATCAAATCCTTCATTGAATATGCTCAAAGTCATCATGATGTATGGTTTGCAACTCGTGCTGATATTGCTAAACACTGGCGTGAACATCATCCATATAGCCCAGCAAAACTACAGCCAACAAAAATGGACAGAGATACCTTCATTAATAATTTTGGTGGTATTTTTGAACACTCACCTTGGGTAGCAGAGCAGGCTTTCGAAAGTGAACTTGGCCCCGCGCATGACACGGCTGTTGGCATACATTCAGCCATGTGTTGTGTATTCCGTAATGCCAGCCGTCAACAAAAACTAGATGTCCTGCTTGCGCACCCTGACCTGGCTGGCAAGTTAGCCGCTGCAGGGAAGCTCACTGAGGAGTCAACCTCTGAACAAGCTTCGGCAGGTTTGGACATGCTTACGGATGAAGAGCGTGCAACTTTCACCGAGTTAAATACAAGCTATCGTCAGAGCTTTGGATTTCCATTTATTATCGCTGTCAAAGGGCTCAGCAAAGATCAGATTTTAAGCGCATTTAAGACGCGTATTGCAAATGATACTGATACTGAATTTGATACAGCATGCCGTGAAGTCGAAAAAATAGCCCAACTACGACTTAATGACCTTTTTGGCGCGTAGCACCACAAGATAGGTAAAAAATGACGACACAAAATTATTATGTTCCAAAAGGCGGACTGCCAACACAAGATGAGTCTTGTGAGGACAAATCACGTTTCACCTCATCATATTTGATGATTGATAAACGAAGCCTTACTGATATTACCTCCAGCTTTCTGCCTGAATGGACCAAGACACGATTATGGGTGCTTGCGCGTCCTATGTCTGGTTTTGCTGAAACATTTTCACATTATGTGATGGAAGTATCGCCTGGCGGTGGTTCGTCTTCTCCCGAACCTGACCCTACAGCGCAAGGTGTTTTATTTGTTGTTGGCGGTGAGGGTAAAATCGAAATCAATGGAAAGGCTCACGATCTAACTGCTGGTTCCTATGTCTATTTAGCCCCAGACGAAGATTGGACCTTTGTTAATATTGGTTCCGAAGCTGTTACCTTTCATTGGATCCGGAAACGTTATCAACCTGCATCAGGGGTTGCGATGCCAACGTCATTTATCACTTCTGATGATGCCACCCCACCTACAGAAATGCCTGATACAAATGGTTCATGGGCAACGAGTAGGTTTGTTCAACCCGATGATTTACGTCATGATATGCATGTTAATATCGTCAGCTTTGATCCTGGCGGTCATATTCCTTTCGCAGAGACGCATGTCATGGAACATGCGTTATATATGCTAGAAGGTCATGCAGATTATTATGTTAATCAGGACTGGATACCTGTGGAAGCTGGTGACTATCTGTGGTTACGTGCATTCTCACCGCAAGCATGCATCGCTAAGGGTAGTGGAAAATTTAGATATCTACTTTATAAAGATGTTAATCGGCACATGCCTTTGACACCATTATCGCTTGATAAACATGGGCAATCACAATGATCGCCATTAGTGAAGTTTCCGCAGATAAATTTGCACCTTATGGTGATCTGCTATCAGCAGATGATACACCTGATATGATCATTAATCAGGGTAAGTGCGGCCGTTACCATAACCTTGCAAAGATACAATTTGATGGTGGCAATATTGGTGTATCAGTTTTTGATGCTGAACCGCGGGCATTACCATATTCATTAGATATGATGGAACGGCACCCTTTAGGTAGCCAATGCTTTATGCCAATGACAGAACATCCGTTTCTAGCGATTATTGCAGATGATGATGATGGCGTACCAAGTACACCGAAAGCCTTTATGATACCTGCACATATGGGCATCAATATTTACCAAAATACCTGGCATGGCGTTTTGACGCCACTATACGGGCCAGGATTATTTACGGTGATTGATCGAGTAAGTGGTGTTGGCAGCAACCTTGAAGAACATTTTTTTGACGTCCCATACATTATTTCTAACTAATGTATTTTCTAATCATACACCAACCGAAAACCCGTATGTGAAGTCGTACTATCCGGGGAATTTGCTGTTCGTGCTGCAATTCGGTATCGATAGCAATAACTAATATGGCATAAGAAGGACCCACCTTTTACAACCTTATATCCATACTTGCCAATTTGTGCAGCTTTAATTGCTTTTTTCATCGAGCGCACACGAAAATCTTGTGCCGTCCATTCCCACACATTTCCAACCATTTGATATAACCCAAATGCATTAGGGCTATATGCATCCACTGGTGCGGTGCCTAAATAGCCATCTTTAACAGTGTTCTGCATCGGAAATCGTCCTTGCCAAATATTACAGGGGAACGTGTCATGGTCATTTGGTGCTGTATTTCCCCATGGAAAGTCAACGTCACCCATACCGCCACGAGCAGCATGTTCCCATTCCGCTTCAAGCGGCAATCGCCCACCGGCCCAATTGGCAAAAGCTACCGCATCATTCCATGATATGTGCACAACAGGATGATCAGGTGATGGGAATTTATTGACTTCAGGTCCATATGGGGTCTGCCATGAAGCTCCCTTAACCATGCGCCACCATGGTGCATTAGGTAATGACTGAGTAAATTCAGTGTTGCTTGGTAAAAACCCAGCAAAGACAAAACTATCTCCTAGCCGCTCTGCTTCGGTGATGTAATTTGTTGCTACAACAAATTCTGCGAATCTTGCATTTGTCACGCTATGTTCGTCCATTCGATATGACGCGATTTTCTGCTGTCTTAATGGGCTTTCTTCATCAACATCATGGGCGGGATTATTGGTGCCAATATAGCCACGGCCTGCAGGTATGTCCTTTATCGCAGTGGTTACGTGCCGACCTTCTAAAGGCATTAGAATACCGTCTTTAGGCGCACTCGCTTTACTTGAGGGTTCTTCAATACGCTCTGGCTGGCAACAAGTTTTCTTCATCATAAGTATCCGTGTCTATCATCTAAGAAAACGTGTTTTGAACTAATTTTGCAAGCCCTCTTCATGATCAAACTTGCATCTATTTGATGCTTATCGCTAAGCTTTATTATATCACAGCACTTATGGGGAAATTTCCAATGCTGACTAATACTGACGTGCATGAACTTACTACTTTTCGACGTAATCTTCATCGCTTACCTGAAATTTCTCACGAAGAAGCCAATACAGCCAACCAAATTTCTACTGCGCTTAGGTCATTAAGCCCAACTGAGGTTATCACAGGATTAGGCGGCCATGGTGTTGCTGCCGTGTTTGATAGTGGCGTGCCAGGTCCGTCGGTTCTTTTTAGAGCTGAACTTGATGCACTGCCTATTACTGAAACAAGTAATGTTGAGTGGAGTTCTGAAATTCAAGGTAAAGGTCATCTTTGTGGGCATGATGGCCATATGACCATATTGCTTGGGCTGGGTCGCTTACTTGCACGTCAGCCTATTAAACAAGGTAAAGTCATTTTAATGTTTCAGCCTGCTGAGGAAGATGGATCAGGCGCACGTGCGGTGACTAATGACCCTAAATTTGAACCTATTAAACCAGATTGGGCTTTTGCCATTCACAATGAACCCAGCCTTTCATTTGGTCATATAGCTACCCGTTATGGACTAATGAACTGTGCTTCTCGGGGCATGAAAATTTGTTTTTCTGGCAAAACAGCGCACGCAGCTGAGCCTGAGTTAGCCCATACACCAACGCGCGCTATAGCCACGCTTGCACAGTGTGTTCATGATTTTGCATCTAGTGATGAAACTGACGATAATTTTAAATTAGTCACCGTAACACACATTAATATTGGCAAGCCTACGTTTGGAATAACGCCAGGATATGGTGAAATCTATTTAACGCTTCGCACCGCACGTGATGAAGTTTTAGCAGAGCTTGTGGACACTATTTCGCAGCTTACAGATAAGTTATCTACTGCTGATAACCTGATTGCAGATATTCAATATTGTGATGACTTCGCCGCATCTATCAATAACGTTGATGCTGTCGACATTGCTCGGCAAGCGATGGATAGGCTTGGATTTATCCATAGTGAAGATAATTTACCCATGCGCGCTTCTGAGGATTTTGGCATTTTTGGACAATCATCTAAGGCTGCTATGCTTTGTCTTGGGCCTGGGACTAACTCGCCTGCCTTACATCATCCCGATTATGATTTTAATGATAACCTCATTCCTATTAGTGTTTCTCTTTTTAACCAGATTGCGCATGATTTATTGGGGTGATTTATCTTCTCTTTACATAGTAATAACAACCTGTTTTCATACTATCATATCACCCAGCTTATAGGAACGGGCTAATGGCAATAGCACATGATAATAAATCCTCAATTGATACTGATAAATCATTGATGAGCACTTGGCTAAGTGAACGTACCGATCACTCAACTGTTGCTGATTTTGTACCCGGACCTGGCATCCAAAAATTATCGCTTAAGTTTGACACTGAAAAATTAGTTGAAGCGCTAAATATTTGTCTAGCACGTCAAAATTTTCAGGGTGACATGCAGGATCAAGGTTTTGCTGCATTACCATTAACGCGCCGTCCTGGTCAAAGCGATGTCTCAGAAAATGACTTGTCAGGCCGCTATTGGCTTCGTAATCAAGATTATGATGAAGTGCCGCGTGAAGACTTTGTTGATGAAGCAGCCTTTAGCGAATTTGATCCTGCATTTGCTGGTACATATTTTGAAGAAGTATGGACAGAACTTACCGCTCGTTTTGCCATTGGCCGTATGCGTATCTTGTCAAAAGGGCTTTATAATTGTAACAGTTGGCATCGTGATCCTGAACCACGCATTCATATACCCGTTATAAGCAATCCGGGTTCTTTGTTCATTGTTAACCATCACGTTACACATTTGCCCGCAGATGGTTCAGTTTATTTTACCGACACTCGCGGATATCATACCGCCCTCAATGGAGGCGAAGAGCGCCGCGTTCACATAGTCGCAGCACTTCCTGATGGCTTTATTGGCAACAATTAAGCCTTAAGCTTTTTTGGCTTTCTTTGCAGATTTTTTGGCCGACTTTTTAGTTCCAGCTTTTGTTGCGGACTTCTTTACTGCAGCTTTTTTTACAGATGATTTCTTAGCCGCAGCTTTTTTTGTCGTCATCTTCTTGACTGGCTTAGCCTTAGTGCCTGTTGTTGCAATAACCGGTTCCATACGATCAAGGATCTGTTGGCTTAAGTGACACTTTATCTGGTGACCGTCTTTCAAGGTTCGAATAGGCGGAACATCCTTTTCACATAAACCGCCGTCTACTTGATCTTTGAAACGGCATCGTGTTTGGAATGGACAACCAGGAGGCGGGCTAACCGCAGATGGAATATCACCCTCCAACACGATACGCTTGCGCTTAATAGATGTATCAGCAATAGGCACTGCTGAAAGAAGCGCTTCTGTATATGGGTGATATGGCGGCGCAAAAACTTGATCCGTTGTCCCTGCTTCCACGATATGCCCGAGATACATCACAACCACACGGTCAGACAGGTAGCGGACAATAGAAAGATCATGTGAAATAAACAGCATTGTTGTGCGGGCTTCCCGCTGAATTTCCATCAACAATTCCGTTACAGCCGCCTGCACCGAAACATCCAATGCTGAAACAGGTTCATCCGCAACCACAATTTTTGCATCGCCTGCAAAAGCCCGTGCAATACCGACACGTTGCTTTTGCCCACCTGAAAGCTGACGCGGCATACGCGTCGCAAATTCACGTGGCAATTTCACAAGATCAAGTAGCTCCAGCATACGTTGATGACGTTCCTCAACCGTGTTACCAATTTTAAAAATTTCTAGCGCACGAACAATTTGACTGCCAACAGTCATTGATGGATTCAACGTATCAAATGGGTTTTGGAATACCATCTGAATAGATGAAACTGTTTCTGTTTCACGGTCTTCAATCGCAGTGCTTTCAATATTTTTATTTTGTAGTTTGATCTCACCACTAGTTGCGGTTTCCAAACCCATCAACACTTTTGCCAAGGTCGATTTACCACAACCAGACTCACCCACAATAGCGAGTGTTTCTGCTTCACGTGCTTTTAATGAAATAGTTTCATTAGCTTTAACCACACGCTTTTCGGCGTTGCCAAACAGCGCGTTTGCGCTGACTTCGTAGTATTTCTTCAAGTCATCAATATCAAGGATAACGTCGCCTGGCTTTGCTGCAGCTTGTTCCGTGGCTTTCCTGACAGGTTGGTCCCAGTCGATTTCATGCCAGCGCAGGCAGCGCGTATCATGACGTGTACCCGATGGCACATCATGCATTGGGATATCCACGCCGTTGCAACGTCCTTCTTGGTAATAATCACAGCGCGGGCCAAAGTTACAACCATTTGGGCGTTCGTGTGGCAACGGAAAATTACCCGGAATTGCAACAAGTGGGCGGGCATTTTTATCCGCGCCCGGAAGGGGTATAGACCGGAACAGCGCCTGAGTATACGGATGACGCATGTTATCAAAAACGTCATTTACCTTGCCCGTTTCAACAGCTTCACCTGAATACATGACGCATAGACGATCACATACATCCATCACCAAACCAAGGTTATGGCTGATGAATAACATAGAGGTGCCATATTTCTTACCTAGGTCTTTAATTATATCCACAATACCGGCTTCAACAGTCACATCCAGTGCAGTCGTCGGTTCATCAAGGATGAGTAAGCTTGGTTTTGACATTAGCGCCATCGCAATGACAATACGTTGCTGTTGCCCACCTGAAAGCTGGTGCGGATATGCTTTTAAGATCCGGTCAGGATCAGGCAGACGAACATCCTCAACCACTTGACGTGCCATCTTCATGGCTTCTTCCTTCGACACCCCTTCATGGATCATTGGCACTTCAATAAGTTGATTGCCAATACGCATCGCTGGGTTAAGAGACGCCATAGGTTCCTGATAAATCATGGCAATTTCAGAACCACGAATATCTCGTAATTCTTCTGCTGACATTTTATTAAGAGAACGACCTTTAAATTTAATATCGCCATTTACGATACGGCCATTTACACCTAAATCCTGCATTACCCCGAGTGCTACCGTGGATTTACCACATCCAGACTCGCCGACAAGCCCCATTGCCTCACCAGGTAAAACACGGCAGGAAAAGTCCATTACTGCTGGAATTTCACGATCACGTGTAAAGAACGAAATAGAAAGGTTTTCAATTTCAAGAATTGGTGTTTGATCTTTAGACATATCGTTCACCTTAATCCTTCAATGATTCTTCACGTAGCCCATCAGCCAACAAATTCAGGCCTAAGACTAGTGTCATCAGCGCAAATGCCGGCGGCAACGCTGGGTGAGGGTAAATAGAAAGCAATTTGCGGCCATCATTAATCGTAGAACCCCAATCTGGACTTTCCGGACTAACGCCGAGACCAAAGAAACCGAGCGTTCCCAAGAGAATGGTGGTGTAACCAATGCGCAAACAGAAATCGACAATCAATGGCCCACGCGCATTTGGCAGAATTTCCCAAAGCATGATGTACCATGGCCCCTCACCACGCGTTTGTGCTGCCGCAACATAGTCACGCGTTTGAATATCAAGAACAATACCGCGCACAATACGAAATACCGTGGGCGAGTTCACAAATACCACTGATACAAAAACATTCAACAAATTCGGATCCATGCGGAAAACACCTAATGGATCTGAATTAAAGGCAAGCCCAGAATATGCCCAGAAACCTATGACGAGGGTAATACCAACAAAGATATTACGCTTCATGGGCTGCGTGAAATAACGGGACTGCCATAAAATGGCAAAGAACGCGATCGGGAATAAGAACAATACTGACGCTAGAATTGTCGGAATACCTGTGACGCGAATTTCCGGTGTCACGAGCAAGTAGAACAGCAAGATAACAGGAAATGCTAATACAAGATTAGATAAGAAGCTGAGGAATGTATCAAGACGTCCGCCAAAATAACCGGCGGGCAAGCCAAGTGTTACACCAACCATGAATGCAAAGGCGGTAGCAGGAGGCGCGATTGAGAGTACTCCACGTGCGCCCATCACCATCCGGCTAAACACATCACGAGCTAAATTATCGCCACCAAGCAAGTAATACATGCCATCTTCACCACGCACAGGCGTTCCTGGCACTTTATTTTTCATCCCTGAAATTTGCTGTAAAGGATCGTACGTAATAATCGTGTCTGCAAGGATTGCGGTCAGCACCCAAAACAGCACGATGCCAAATCCAATAACACCAACACGGCTATCAAATAGGCGGCCATAGAGGCCTAATTTTTTCTTGAAATAGATAGATGGTGCAAAAATAAGTGCCATACCAACCCATACATAAGAGAATTGGTAAAAGAGTTTCCCAAAAATTTCAAACCAGCTTAAAGCTTCCATGATCTTATCCCTGCCTTAACTGATACGAATACGCGGGTTGAGGAATACATAGCCAATATCAGAAATCAGCTGGGTAATCAGCACCACCAAAACGGCGACAACAGAGCAAGATAACAATAATTCAATATCGTTATTACCTGCAGCTTGAACAAGCGTCCATCCAAACCCTTTGTAGTTAAACAATGTCTCCACAATAACCACGCCTGTGAGCAACCATGGGAACTGCAACATGATAACGGTAAATGGTGCGATCAATGCGTTTCTTAATGCATGACGCAAAACAATCGCGCGGAAAGAAACACCTTTAAGGCGCGCCGTGCGAATATATTGTGCTGTCATCACTTCAGCCATTGAGGCGCGTGTCATACGGGCAATGTAGCCCATACCATAAAGCGCCATGGTCATCACTGGCAGAGTAAAGTTAATAATATTGGCATCATCCATTGCAGATGTTGCCGTGCCTTTAAACCATTTTAACCCAACAGCAGAGCTTGCAAATACAGTGATAAAGATAACGCCAGATACATATTCAGGTGTTGCGGTGGTGACAATCGAGAACGTAGATAGACTTCGGTCTGTCCGCGACCCCTCGCGCATGCCAGCTAAGACGCCGATTACCAGTGCCATTGGCACCATGACGATCATCACCCAGAACATAAGTTTTCCCGTAAGGCCAAGGCGTTTAATCACAATACCAGCCACATCTTCTTTAAAGACAGATGATTTCCCTAAATCACCTTGCATTAAACCGCAATATCTTGGGGCTTCAGCATCAGGTGCTTTAGGATCGATACAGCGGCCTAACTTCACACCATCTTTTTCATTCACAAAACCAGGAACAACGCCGAGCCATTCACCATAACGCTTAGTAACAGGTTGGGTATAACCGCGATCGGTTAACCAGCTTACAACCTGAGCGTCTGTCATGCGATTATTCGCCTGCGTCTTGGCAAGTTTTTCAAGATTAGGGAATAGATTTGTCATGAAAAAAACGACAAAGGTCAGACACAGCGCCGTTAACGCCATTACGCCCAAACGTTTTAAGATGAAGATGCCCATGACGGCCTCATTTGTTTCATTAAATTTAAAAAAAAATCGATTAAATAAAAATAGGGATGCAGCCGAAGTTGCATCCCCAAATGTATTACAGCACTTTAAGCAACGCTGTACTTATACAGATGCATCTCAAATGTTGGGTGCATTTCTGCGCCTTTCACATTTGGACGTGTGTGGCGGTACAATGAACGCCAGTATGGCTGGATGATAACACCCTCGTCCTGCATGATCTGCTCGATGCGTGCCATAACTTTGCGGCGCTCATCAGCGTTAGCAATAGACAGAGCCTGCGCAAGCAGTGAGTCAAACTCAGCATTATTAAATGCACATTCGTTCCATGCTTCACCTGAACGGTAAGCCAGTGCAAGCACCTGAACACCAAGTGGACGCATGTTCCAGTTGGTTGATGAGAACGGATACTTCGCCCAATCGTTCCAGAAAGTAGAACCTGGAAGGATTGTACGCTTAACCTTGATGCCTGCATCACGCAACTGAGCTGCAACAGCGTCAGTTGTGTTACGGCGCCAGTCATCATCAATTGAGATCAGCTCGTGCTCGAAATCACCCATGCCAGCTTCGTTCATCAGTGCGAGTGCACCTGCTGGGTCATGCTTCTGCGGAGGCAGCTTTGCATATTCTGGGTGAATTGGACATACGTGGTGGTTTTCAGCAGGCTGACCAAGACCAGCAACGCCAAGCTCCAGACATACGCTATTATCAACAGCCATAGCCAACGCACGACGGACGCGAGCGTCCTTATATTCTTCAGCATCCTGGTTGGTGCGGATAACGATTGTTGCCGCAGTAACCGCTTCTGACTTTGTCCAGCCAAGGCCGTCAAAGACTTCAACGAAATCACCAGTTGTTTCATAGAACATATCAACTTCATCAGCTTCAGCTGCTGCAACGAATGCAGATGGATCTGTGCCAAGATCGATGAACTCAATACGGTCTACATACGCACCTTCACCCCACCAGTTGTGGTTTTCGTTGCGAACAAGAACAGCCTTTTCACCAACAGCATAGCTTTCGATCATGTATGGGCCTGTGCCAACTTTGTGATCAAGTGGGTTGCCTGTATGGCCGCTATGTGTGATCGCAGCTGGGTAATCAGCCATGCCTGGAATCAATGTGATATCTGGGTTTGGCAGGTTAAGCACAACAGTATGCGCATCTTTAACTTCAATGCTGCCAGGAACTGCTTTGCCAGAATCTGCATCAATGAGTGTCGCAAAACGACCCGCCATTGAGTTACCTTCAAGGCTCTTATCACACCAGCCTTCGATGTTGCGTGCAACATCTTCAGCAGTGAAATCATCACCGTTGCTCCACTTAACACCCTTGCGGACGTTCAATGTGTACATGGTAGCGTCTGAGTTAACTTCCCAGCTTTCAACAAGCATGCCCTTGAATGTACCGTCAGAGTTGTACTCAACCAGGTATTCAAGGAAACCGCGTGTGATGTTGGCCATTTGTGACCAGTCATATGTGCGTGGATCTTTAAGTGCGCGTACTTCCTGACCAATGCGAATTGTTCCGCCTTTTTTGTGGCCGTCAGCCAAAGCTGGAGCAGCAATACCGATCATGCTGTATGCAGCTGCAGTAGTTGCGCCAAGCGCAGATGCGCGTGCAAGGAATTCACGTCGGCTTAGTGAGCCTGACTTATATTCCTCAAGATGGCCAGCGATTGCGCCATGCAACGGCTTACCGTTAATTGTTTCGTGTGACATTATCACCCTCCCAAAATGAATGTTTGATGAACAAACAATATAATTAGATTAACCTTAACATATGGAAGGCTACGTGCAAGACGTGAATTTTATAAAAAGATTTTTTTTGTTTTTTGTAATTTTATTAGCATTTCTAAGGCTTCTTGATCATTTAATGACCTTTCAGAAAAAACTTTCGTCGCTTTTTGGACAATCTGTTTTGCCTATAAAGCACCCTTAAGGCGATAGTTTTATCCTTATTATCCTCAAAAGAGATAATATTAACGAATCATGATATTCGGCGAAATGTTGACAGCCACCCCAAACTATCATCTGCCGCACTTTGAGCAGAGGATGCAGGGTTAATAGGTGCGGGTTTGTATTCAGCCCCGAGCGGCATGTCCCAACCTAAATTTTGGATAGTTTTCAGAATGGGGCCATAATCAAGATCGCCTTCATCAGGCCGCCCACGTGATGGCACGCCAGCAAATTGAATATGCCCGATCATCGGCATATATTTTTCAAGATCAGCAATCACATCACCACCCATCATTGCCACATGATAACAATCAAACATTATCTTGAGGGACGGATGGTTAACCGCCGTGATGAGGTTGCTTGCCTGGGCTATGGTGTTGAGAAAATATCCAGGCACATCCAAAGTGTTAATTGGCTCGATAAGAACTATGATATTCCGATCTGCCGCGGCAGCCATTGCAAAGGTAAGGTTTTCAAGAAAGGCCGTTTCCGCAGCTTGACCAGATGCACGCCCTGCCATGACATGAACAGCTCTAGTGTTGGTGGCGGCAGCGTAATCAAGGGCAGACATAATCGCATCACGTGCCTTAGCTTCCGCGCCGGGCAATGCTGTTAGGCCGAACTGACCATCACCACCACGATCCGTATTTAAGCCTAACATCGGAAGACCTGTGCTGTGCAATGCATGAATTATATCATTCGTATCATAGGCATATGGCCAGTGACATTCGACCGCATCAAACCCTGCATTGGCCGCCGCATGAATAGCGTCAGGAAGTGTTAGTTCCGTCCACAGAAAGCCAAGATTTGCGCTGAATTTTAACGGTGTATTAAAGTTCTGAGCGGCTGTCGTCATGATATGTCCTTAACGTCAACTATTGGCTGAGGGTAGTTATAAAATGGCTTTCACCCAAGACGTTGTCATTGTAGCCTTATTCAAGATGTTTTCATATGAGGTAGATGATGAGCAATCACGACCAACACCCTGCACCACCACCAGCAATGAGCCGATTTCCGGTCCCTGCATTAGATGACCTTCCTGACGATATCCGCAGTCAGATTATTGACGTTCAGGAAAAGTCAGGCTTTGTGCCAAATGTATTTTTAGCCCTTGCCCATCGACCTGATGAATTTCGTGCCTTTTTCGCCTATTACGATGCATTGATGAATAAAAAAGGTAATTTAAGCCATGCTGATTGTGAAATGATTATTGTTGCCACCAGCGCGATTAATAACTGTATTTATTGTGTTGTCGCCCATGGTGCTGTGCTGCGTATCAGGTCAAAAAATGCGTTGGTCGCCGACCAAGTTGCCACCAATTATAAAAAAGCAGATATCACGCCTAGGCAGATGGCCATGTTAGATTTTGCCGTAAAAACATGTCGTCAATCGCACCTTATCAATGATGAAGATTATCAAGCGCTTTACCAGCATGGTTTTAACGATGAAGATATTTGGGATATTGCCGGCATCACCGCATTTTTTGGCTTATCCAACCGCATGGCCAATGCCGTTGGCATGCGCCCCAATGATGAATTTTTCAGCTTGGGCCGCTAACGACCCCATGCTTTCACCATGATGCCGTAAGCCAACAAAACGCATTCTTTTTATTGGTCATCTTCCGATAAATTTAGGAAGGCAACGCCACTTTCGCCAAGCGGCACCGATGCGAATGGACCGCCATGGTGCATTTGTGCTGCATCTTTGCAATCTGCTGGATCCGATGCCGCAAAAATTTCTTTTGCGAACTGTTCAGCATTATCTTTTGGCCGGTATCCAAGATAGCTGGCCTTGGCGTTATCAACCGGCGCACGGTCATTATTGGACACGCCATAAACAACACTAAAACCTGTGGTTGGTGTATCAATCGCACGTTCTACCAGATGGACCAAGTCATCATATGACAGCCATGTGCCAATGGCGCGGGGGTTAGTTGGCTGTGCGCAAGAAAGAATACGCATGCACACAGATTCAAGCCCCCGCTTGTCCCAATAAAGGCTGCCTAGGTCTTCGGCGAAACATTTTGCAAGACCATAAAAGGTATCAGGGCGATGCGGGGCATCAATGCCAATAAAGTCCTGACGTTTATGCATACCAACAGCATGAATTGAACTGGCATAGACCACACGTTTAAGCCCATGCTGATACGCCGCTTCCCAGACATTATAAGCCCCAATAATGTTAGCCTGTAGGATGTCGTTAAATGGAGCTTCATCACCAATCGCACCAAAATGCACCACCATATCTGCGCCTTCTAAGAGCGCATGGACATCATCATAAGAACTGAGGTCTGCTTTTTGATAACGCTCATTAGGTGCTAGCGCTTCAATATTATCCGCGATATCAGACGATACTAATTCATCTGCAAGTTTGGAAAGTGGCCCACGCAAGTAAGAGCCTAAACGTCCGGCGGCACCGGTCAGTACAAGTTTTTTCATCGGATCAGTTTCCTTTGCCTAAATGACAGCTTTTTCAATGATAGGTAAATTACGTGTAATACGTTCATAATTAAATGGTGTGAGATCAAGGCTGCGGTATTCACCATAGGTGAGCCATTCTGCTGTGCCGCGCCCCATAGCAGGAGATTGTTGAAGGCCATGCCCAGAAAAACCATTGAGGAAAATGAAGTTGCTGACATCATGATGTGGGCCCATAATTGCATTATGATCAAATACATTCATGGCGTAATGCCCACCCCATTCATGGGTAACGCGGATAGCTTCAAATTGCGGAATGCGCGTGGCCAAGATCGGCCAAACATGGTCTTGCCAGATGTTCTGGTCCATTGCGAAATCATCAAAATCGACCGCAGGGTCGACAGATGAATGCCCACCACATTGATAGGTGCCGCCGCCATTTTCGCGGACATGCACACCTGAAGGATCAATCGTCAGCGGCAAGTCCTGCCCCAATGGTTGTTCTGCCTTGAAAATCCAGCTGAAGCGTTTGCGTGGTTCAACCGGTACATCAAGCCCTGCCATGGCCGCCGTACGTGCCGCCTGTGGGCCAGATGCGTTAACCACTTGGCCACACGCAATGACTTCACCAGATTTTAGCGTGATGGTTTCAATTTTCTGACCATCTGAAGATGTATCAATTGCCACGACTTCATTTGTTATATATTCAACCCCGCGTTCGCGCGCCTGGCGTTTCCACCAATCAAAAACCGCAGCACCATCCCAATACCCTTCATCAACAAGGTTAATGGACCCAAGCACAATGTCATCAACCGCATAAAATGGATAATTTGCCTTGATTTGATCCGGTGTCATCAATGTGGTGGCGGCACCACATGCCAATTGCACAGCTTGGTTTTCACGTAATGTTGCTGCAAAATCTTCGTTGTCAGCAAGATACATATAACCAAACGACCGAATAGATAATTCAGGCACACGGTCATCACCGCCCATATAGGTGCGAATATTTTTCACAAAATCTGCTGCAAATTGTGAAATACGGACATTTAGTTCTGCACTGAATTGTTGGCGCATGCAGCTATTGGTATGGGTGGTTGATGCATGTTCATAAGTTGCATCCTTTTCCACCACAAGGACAGATCCGTTAAAGTCTGGATTGTCAGTCAGGAACCATGCGGTTGATGACCCCATGATTGCCCCGCCAATAATAACAACATCATAACTGGACTGAGCAGGAGTGGCGGTGATCGGGGCAAGTGATTGTTGTGTAGACATTAGAAGGTATCACCTTTCTTTGACGCCGCAATGATGCTGTCTATTTCAGCAGCGTTAAGGCCATATTCCGCGGCCGCGTGATCTGGGGTGATATAGCCAAGGGCAATATCACGCCGGATATCTGAAGGGTCACGGTCGGCAGGATTGCCATATCCAGCACCGCCAGGAAATCCCATTTGCACATATTCACCATGAGCAAGAAATTGTTTGCCCTTGCCGTTCATCGGCGTTCCGTCAGCTTTAGCAATAGTCGTGTTAGCCCCTACCCTACCGCCACGACGACCTTTGGCCGGATGGTCCACACGGTCAAACATGGCCGAGATATCAAATTCATGACCTTCACGTGCCCCAACATCCATATATTGGCCAAGGCCGCCACGGAACTGGCCTGCGCCACCACTATCTGGCCGAAGCTCTTTACGCCAAATAATAACAGGGCCAACTTGTTCGGTTGCCTCAACCGGCATGGTCATCACGCCAGATGGAAAGGCGGTTGCGTTCATACCGTCAAGTGTTGGGCGCGCACCCGCACCACCTGAATTAAAGGTCAGCACCTCAGCGCGGACCGCATCTTTAGGTGGTGTTTCATCCATGCGCGGCCTTAAGCTGACTTGAAAATTACAGAGGCATCCTGCACCTTCGGCCGGCACGACATCAGGCAAGAGTTGATCCAGCGCGTTATATACCGTGTCAGGTACCATGTGGCCAATAACATGACGAAGTGCGACCGGCGCTGGGAACACTGCATTCACAATAGAATTTACAGGCGCGGTAATCTCAAAAGGTGCCAGTGAGGCCGCGTTATTTGGAATTTCAGGCGCGATGGCACATTTCAATGCATAGCATGCATAGGCCTTGGTGTAGACAAGCGGCACATTAATGCCTTTTTTATCAAGCCCGCTCGTGCCTGCCCAATCAGTAAGTATTCTGTCTTTTTCGATGGTGAGGGTGACGTTCAAATCGATCGGCGCAGCATACCCATCAATCCGCATATGACCTTTTGCGACACCTGGCGTCAACGCGTTGATCCGTTCGAGGGTAGCAGCGCGTGACCTGGTTAAAATAAAGTCAGAAATATCAGCCAGATCATCCAGCGCAAATTCATCCATCATGTCGATCAAGCGGCGATGGCCAATTTCATTACATGTGGCCAAGGCATAAATATCACCAACCAATTGGTCAGGTTCACGCACATTGCCGCGAATGATCGCCAGCAAGGTCGCGTCAACCGTGCCGCGTTCGGCAAATTTCATGATCGGGATATAAAGGCCTTCTTCATGAACGTCATTGGCATCTGCACCAAACCCGCGGCCGCCAATATCTGTCACATGGGCAGTGCAGGCAAAATACCCGATCAATACGCCGTTTTTGAATGATGGGGTGACAATGGTGATATCGTGCTTATGTCCGGTGCCTTCCCATGGGTCATTGGTAATATAAACATCACCTTCAGCCATGTTTTGACGCCCAATCCGCCGAATAAAATGCCCCACCGCATCAGCCATGGCATTAACATGCCCGGGCGTACCTGTGACTGCCTGTGCCAACATGTCACCCCTGTCATTATAAACGCCAGCCGAAAGGTCACCGGCTTCGCGTACCGAGGTAGAAAAGGCGGTGCGCACCAATGCTTGCGCCTGTTCTTCCACGACAGAAATTAAGCGGTTCCACATCACTTGATAGGCAACTTTGCTATGAGGTTGGCGGTCTGATATGTCTTGAGATTGCGGCATGATCAACCTCCTTCAGCTTTGGTGTTAATGGTAATATCTAACGTGCCGTCAGCATGCGCCATGATGTTGCGGCTGCTAGGAACGATGACGCTGGTTTCATCTTCAACCACAATGCAAGGACCCGCAGCTTGGGCACCTTCGGTCATCTCATGGCGCGGGATAACGCCAGCTGATGACAGCTCACCATTAGCTTGGTCCAGCACATCACGGTGCAGGTTTGCATGGACAGGATGCCGAGCATCTGGCGCAGGTTGATGTGCGGCCAAGTCTTGTGCGGTATAAGCATTAACCGACCACACCGTTACTTCAACTTCCATGCCATCAACCGAACGCCCAAAAAGTTTTTCATAATCAGCTTCGAAATGTTTCAGCAATAGCTCAGCGGTTGGGGCGGCGGCTTCTTCTGCGCTGAGCTGGATGGGGATTTCCCAACCTTGGCCAGCATAGCGCATATATACTTTGTAATCCGCGAGGATCGGCGCGTTGGCATCACATGAACGCACAAATTTTGTTGCTTCCTTCGTCATTTCATCAAACAGCGCGATCACAGCATCAGCATCAAATTGTGAGATCCGCATAAACACTGAACGGTTTGCTTCAAAACTAAACGGTGCTCGCAAGAAACCAATGGCAGAACCAACGCCCGCACCTGTCGGCACCAAACAACGGTCAACGCCAAGTTTTTCACATAAACGCGCAGCATGAAGCGGGGCAGCACCACCAAAAGCGATCATCGTATATTCGCTGAGGTCTTCACCATTTTCAACAGCATGAACACGTGCTGCATTCGCCATATTTTCATCGACAACTTCCGCCACACCCCATGCCGCTTCTAGCGCAGGCATATCAAGGCTAGCGCCAATATGATCCGTCAATGCTGCGGCGGCAGATGATGGATGAAGAGGTATCGACCCACCTGCAAAATTGTCCGGGTCAAGCTTGCCCAAGATAAGGTCAGCATCTGTAACAGCAGGGCGTGCGCCGCCACGGCCATAACAGGCTGGCCCAGGTTCAGAGCCCGCACTTTCTGGCCCTACCCTGATTTGCTGCAACGCATCAACATGAGCAAGTGAGCCGCCACCAGCACCAATTTCAACCATGTCAATCACCGGAATTGATATCGGCATACCTGACCCTTTTTTGAACCGGTACGTGCGGGCGACTTCAAACACACGGGCCGTTTTTGGGGTTTGGTTTTTAATTAAACAAATCTTTGCCGTGGTGCCGCCCATGTCAAAGCTGAGGACTTTATCTAGACCGTGACGTGCTGCAATATCTGCTGCAAAAATAGCACCGCCAGCAGGACCAGATTCAACCAGGCGCACCGGAAATTCTGCCGCCGATTCAAGCGACATAATCCCCCCGCCAGAATGCATCAGGAAGACAGGACAGGCCGCACCTTCATCAGCAAGACGATTATTAAGGCGGCCAAGATATGATTTCATCAAGGGTTTAATATACGCGTTAGCGATCGTGGTATTGAAACGTTCATATTCACGCATCTGCGGCGAGACTTCCGACGATAACGAAATCATCGTAGCTGGCATTTTTTCATGAAGCACGTCTGCGATCATGCGTTCATGTGCATCATTCACATAAGAATGAAGCAGACCCACCGCAACACTTTCATAACCTGCGCCAAGCAATTCATCGGCAAGCTTTTCAACATCGCTCCGGTTAAGCGGGATAAGCACATTACCGACAGCATCCATCCGTTCTTCCACCACATAACGGCGGTTACGTGGTAATAGCGGTTCAGGCAAGGTGAGGTTCAGGTCATATTGTTCAAACCTGCTTTCCGTCCGCATTTCAATGACATCACGAAAACCTTTGGTGGTGATCAAGGCTGTTTTCGCCCCACGACGTTCAATCAATGCGTTCGTGGCAAGGGTGGTGCCATGAATAATCTGTTCAATCGCAGACGGGTCAATGCCGCTTTTAGTGCAGACATGATGCATGCCTTCAATAATCGCATTTTCAGGTGCTGCATAGGTGGTCAGCACTTTTGTTGAAAAACGTGCGTCATTTGCTTCAAGCACCACATCAGTAAAGGTACCGCCAATATCAACACCTAATCTAATTTTCTGGGATTGCATTTATGCCTCCTCACCCATAATAGCGATAGCTTAAACGTAGAAAAAGCATCACGTCTAATTATTAAATCTTATTATTGTGATAAATAATTTTGATGAGATTACGTGGTAAGTTCACGTGCCAGTAAGGCAGCTTCACGCACATATTGCGGGGCAATATCTGCATCATACCGTGCCATAAAACTGAGGGTGCGAGGCGCCCAGTCATAATTAATGCGTTGCAACCGACCTGATGTAAGAGCGGTCGTCACCATGACTTCAGGTAAGCAGGCCACCCCCAACCCATCAAAGGTCATTTGCAGGCATGCTGCCATATTGGTGGATGACACGATACGCGGCGGGGTACTGGCTTTATCAAGATGTGCTTTGATATCAATATACGGCAA
>CBFIAO010000025.1:0-22329 GCA_965660595.1 Puniceispirillales bacterium (SeqCode)
CCCATTCATATGCATCCGCATACACACTTAAAAACCAGTGATTTACCTCACTTGGGTTAATACCTGCCAATAATGCAAAATTACCAAGCACCATTAAGCGTTGGATGTGATGAGCATAAGCATTATCAATCGTTTCCTGAACAGCCTGGTTTAAACATCGCATGCTGGTATTTGCTGTCCAATAAAAGTCAGGTAAAGGGCGAGTAGCATTAAGATAATTTAAGTCAGTATACGCTGGCATTTTAAGCCAGTAGATCCCACGAACATATTCACGCCAACCCAAAATTTGCCTGATAAAACCCTCAACGGCATTTAATGGGGCAAAGCCCTGATAATAAGCATGCTCAGCGGCGTTGATGACCTCTAATGGCATGAGAAGGCCTGTGTTTAAGTAAAGGCCAATATGTGCGTGATACATCCATGGTTCGCCATCGACCATCGCATCTTGATATGTTCCAAATAATGGTAGGCGTTCCGTGATAAACCGATCTAATACCGAGAGGGCTCCTTGACGTGTAACCGCAAAATCAAAATTGTCGATCGCTCCAAAATGTGTAGCGAATTTTTCTGTTATTAGGCACAACACTTCATCCGTGATGGTGTCCGCTGTTTCGCTATAGCGTGCTGGCGGAAACAACCTCTCTTTAGGTGGTTGCCTATTTTCGCTGTCAAAATTCCAAGCACCACCATGAGGTGCATCACCATCCATTAAGATGTTATATTTTCGCCGTAGCTCACGATAGAAAAATTCCATGCGCAGCGATTTTCTGCCATCAGCCCATGACTTAAAGTCATCAATGCTTGATAAGAATCTATCATCCTCCCGGATCTCAATAGGAACGTTAAAATCGTCTTGCCAGGTCTTGAACATCTCCATCAACTGGTATTCACCCGGAGCTGTCACGATGATCTTATTAATAGGTATATCGGTTTCGTGGCGCTTGATTGCACGCGTGACTTCACCTGTGAAGCTGCCTGTATTTTCTGGATCCGTAAGCTTTATATATTCAACATTTTTGCCAGTTGCCCGCAATTCTTCGGCGAAATGGCGCATAGCTGAAAAGATGAAAGCAATTTTCTTTTTATGATGGTTGGCATAATTAGCTTCGTCAGAAAGCTCAGCCATTAAGATAACATCACCATTTTGGTAATCATGAAGTGATGACACATTTGTATTAAGCTGGTCACCTAAAATCAGTCGTAATGTCCTAGCAGGCACCTTCATCAGATAAGCTTTAGATATTGCGCATATATAGGTTGCATTTAGCTATCTTATGTCACAATTTATACTGGTGTTTGAGGAAAATCTCGGGTGGCCTCAGTTTTATGGGGGAACTGAGACCACCACCGGGGGAGATTATTAAACTTGAGATATCTCTATTTTTGATGACTTCAAGCCCTTCAAACACTTTTTTCTAATATGCTGAAATAATGAAATAAATATTAGATATTTATAATTCCTTCAGCTTTTTTGAACGCAACAAGATTTGGCGATCCAGTTAAAAATAACGCCATCTTCATTTGAGTTTTCCAGTCATCAAGATGAACGCGAAGCCTATCGGGTGTTAGTGTGCCTTCATCATCTTCAGTTGCGCGCAACATAGGGCCAGCCGCCGCCGCTAGTTCCGCCCCCATCCAGATTGCTTTTGCAGCATCAAGGCCATGGCGAATACCACCAGATGCAATAATACGCATGCTAGGATGATCTTCCGCAATGCTGATCAAACTATCCAAGGTGCTATTGCCCCAATCAAGGAAAGGCGTCATTACATCGCGTTCAGATGCTGCCCTGCGCAACGTTTCAATACGTGTCCAATTCGTGCCGCCTAGGCCCGCGATTTCAACCCAATTTATGCCTTGTGAATGAAGGCGACCTGCAACTGATGATGACAATCCAGCGCCCACTTCTTTCACGATGACAGGGCATGGGAGTAATGATGTCAGCTTGCCTATCGCATCTTCAATACCACGCCAATTACGGTCACCTTCTGGTTGCGCAAGTTCTTGCAATGGGTTGAGATGGATTGCTAGTGCATCAGCTTCAAGTGTATCAACAGCACGTTGTGCCAGATCAAACCCGCCATCACGTGCTAATTGCACACCGCCTAAATTTCCAATGATAGGAATATTTGGCGCAAGTCTGCGCAATGCAGGGTCTTGGCGGTGTTCTTCTAGTCCTGCACGTTGCGAGCCTACCGCGATACCAATACCAGCTTCTTGTGCTGCTTCTGCTAGGGTATGGTTGATGATGTCAGCACGGTCAGTACCGCCAGTCATGGCCCCGATCATCATCGGCATAGTTAATCGACGTCCAAGAAAGTGCTTGCTGAGGTCAATTTCATTGATGTCTAGCTCTGGCATTGAATTATGCGTCAGGCGAATTCCATCCCAGTCACACCCAATAGCAGATAACGCCACATCTTTGCGCGCAAGGTCTAAATGTTCATTTTTACGTGAGGAAGTTTTTGCCATCTTCTTATCCTTTGCCCGCATGTTGTGGCATTGGTGATAAAAATTTAGGTCTAAATTTTCCATCAACCAGCATCATATGCGGGACTGTAAGTGCTGCAAGCCCAATAAAAATAAGCCGGAGCACAACGTCGTTAAATGTTATCGCATCTGGGCGAAATACTAAAATCAATCCTGCGGCCCCCCATGTTAATACCGTGAATATTGCGGTTAGCGGAAGAATTGTCATATCAGCATCATGAGTGTTGAGTGCGGCTAGTATATTTTTGACATGACGGACCGTATGAACCCCACAAAAGTAAAGAGCGAAGCCTGTTAATGGCGGTAAACTGGCTAGGATTACCGTTAATAAAAGGAATTCGAGAAACCGTATCCTAAGCGAGGTGTAACGGATTGCAAGGCCTGCATAAAGTAATGCCGAGATACAAAATATACCGCCAAGTAAGATCAATAATCCCCAAAGTGATGACAGCTGAGATGAATGGACAACACCTGTTAGCGTCATGAAGATAGGTTCCACAGATGGGTAATGGAAATGAGGTATCACTACCACCACCAACCCGCCATGGCAGATCACTTGAATATATTTTCCAAGCGTGGATTTTGCATTATGGTCGCCAAGGCCAAAATGAACCATGCTGATCAACAAAAATAAGGTCAGGCTAAAAATTGGGATGACCATCCAGACCGCCACCACAATGGCAGCAATAAGAACATAGCTAATTGAAAATTTAGCAATATCACGCGATGACTTACCATAACCAACTGCAGTGGCAACAGCGCCATCTAAAGCGCCGTGGGGAAGTCCAATCATCATGACAACAGCTAGTGAAATCATGGCCAGCAGGTCAAGTTCAGCCATTGCGCCCACCTTTTAATAGTGCCATCAGAAATGGTAGTTTTGGCATGGCTAAAATGACTTTTATTCGTAAGCCGTTTGATGCTTCACCAGACATAAATTTAGCCATTTCATCACCAGTTAAAGCATTGGCCATGCGGCTGAATATTGTTGGGGCGATATCTGGGCACTGACGTAAAACCCGTAAAAAAACCCGGTCCATCAATAAATCAATAGCTTGATGGGGCAGGGGCGTGTCACCCTTTAACACCCTCATTATCTGCTTTTGTATAAAGCCAAAAGCATAACCACTGGATGGACGAATTGCACCGCCGCGGCCACCGATTGGAATGGCGTCACCTGATGGGTTTGGCAGTATACCCATAGGAATAGCCCCTTTTTCACGGCGAAGAGTGATGACTTGATCAATATTAAATTGATCACCGAGGTATGATTTGATGGCGCCTTCATAAAAGGCGTCATCTTGAATGTTAGGGCTAAACATAGTGGATTCGATCAACGCCTGACGATCTGAATAAGGCAGCACATAAATAAAATGTATGCCTTTAGATTGATCGCATCTGAAATCCATCAATGTTGCGCAATCTGGGTCAAAGACAGCGCTTGCCGTTTGAATTTCATGACCAATGAAACTTTGGATCATCATGTCTTTAGGAATATTTGTTGGCCTGCTGTCATATATTATATCAGCGGAAATTTGCCCCTGATTTGTTGTGATGATGTTGCCTTCAACATTAGATACGCTAGCCGTGCTGAGCTTCACCCCATGCAAGGCCGCTGCTTCTTTGCATGCCGTGAGCCATGCTTTACTTTCAAGGCCAGCATAGGGGTGCTTGTCTGCCATTTGTGTAACACGTGCATCATTGGTCACAATTTGCCATTTTTGCCATTGCTTTCTTACCATCGAAGCGGCGTCGGCAGTGTCTTCCGTTAAGAAAAATCCCCAAGAATGATCTTGGCGTTTTGCCCCGCCAGTCAGCAGTACCGTCACACCACGTTTCAATTGGTTAGCCTTGCGCGCAAGCGAAAATCCAGCACATCCTCCGCCAATGATCACATTTGTGATCGCATTGTTTTTAGCGTGAATGGACATATGGAAGTCCTTTCAGTGGCAGATGTAGGGTGGCATCATGGGGCAACGGCTTGCGCAGTCTTTGCGCAATTTGGGGTGCTGCGATGACGCTTGTCATCACTTTGGTGGCGGTTGATGTCATTACACGGCCAAGATGCCAATTTGTGCCGCCACGTGCCAGCTTAAGGCCAATTTTACGATAGGCTTTGCCGGCAATCAAAATTGCTAGATGGGCGCGGCTTGGCAAGTATGTTAAGCCAGCCATGCCACTGTCATAATATAATTCAGCAATACCAAGAAGACGTTGAACGGCACTGCGCACCAAGGCGATGTGTTCCCTATGGCCACGATCTGCCGCTTCGGCTATTTCAGCGGCAGAAAGACCACCAACCCAAGCGGCAGGTAAATATCGGCGCCCCATTTTAGCATCTTCCAATACATCACGTGCAATATTCGTCAGTTGCATGCCAATACCCATATCAATGGCATGATAATGCGCATCACTGGGCTGAGTTGTGTCCACATTTAAAATTGGGCACATCAACACACCAACAGCACCGGCAACATGATACCCATAGCGAATAACCTCATCCTCTGTTTGAATGGCGACGATATCTTGGTCCATCAATAACCCATCCATAAGCGCTAGGAGAACATCTTGGGGCAAATGGTGCGTGTCCATAAATGAAGAAAGTGGGGCAAGGTCAATGTCCGTGATGGGCGTTTTATTTTTTATAGCAGAATAAATGTGCTTTAGCCGTTGAGGCCCATCAGGTATGTCACCATCAGCCATGTCATCAAGAATGCGGCAAAACGCATATAATTGTGCGGCATTGCCGCCCATATCCGGACCTAGAAACCGCCGTGCCCAATGAAAGGTCTTACCATTATTTTTAAGGCTGTCTTCTGCAGTGGCAGTTGCGGTAGCCATTTAGCATTCCATTCGTAGATTGGCCCATTTATCAATTGTCATCATGACGGCCAATTGCGCGATATTCAAGCGACTGATTGATGAGGATTGTTTGCATCAACAAGGCGTTCCACCACTTTAGCAGAACAAAGAACACCTGGCATCCCCGCACCAGGATGTGCCCCTGCGGCAGCGAAATATAGATTGGAAATGTCTGGATCCTGATTGTGGTAACGGAACCATGCAGATTGTGAAAAAATAGGCGCTATGGAAAATCCTGTGCCATGCATAGCGCGGTAATTAGTTTTAAAATCTTCAGGCGTCATCCAGAAATCATGTTCGACGCTGTCGGCAATCCCGGGCATGATGGTATCTTCAAGCGCGTTAATGATCCGGTCACGAAGCTTTGGGCCTTCAATATCCCAATTAACATCACCAAGCAGATTAGGCACAGGACAAAGAACATAAAAACTGTCACATCCTTCTGGTGCAAATGATTTATCTGTTGCTGTTGGGCGATGCAGGTAGAGTGAGAAATCATCTGCTAGAATTTTGTGGTCAAAAATATCTTTAAGTAACTCTTTATACCGTGGCCCCATCCAGATTGTGTGGTGGGCAACATCTGGGAAGGTTTGCTTTGCGCCAAAGTAAAGCACATATAAGCCCATCGAATAATGGGTAAGTTTTTCAGGCAATGTTTTCTTTGGTTTGTTATGTCCTTGCGGCATCATTTGCGTGTAAACTGTTGGTGGATCACCGTTGCAGATTACAAGGTCAGCGGTAAAAACTTCTCCATCCATTGCGCATGCGCCAGTGGTAAGTCCATCTTTAACAAGTATCTTATCAATATCGACGCCAAGGCGGATGTCAATGCCAGCACGGGCCATGAGATGATGCAATTCCGCTACCAGCTTGCCAGTGCCGCCCATGGCAAAGAACACACCCCAGCGGCGCTCAAGATAGTGAATTAAGGTATAGATTGATGTGGTGGTGAAGGGATTGCCGCCCACCAATAGCGGATGAATAGAGAAAGCCTGCCGCAGCAGTGGATGCTTGATATAACTGTTTACCATTTGCGCAACCGTCATATAGCTCCGAAGCTTTAAGAGTGATGGAACTTGTTTAAGCATTGAGAAGAAACGGGTAAAGGGACGATCTGCTAGTTTTTCAAAACCAACATCAAAGATATCCTTCGATGCTTTAAGCAGGTTTAAATAACCTTTCTTATCATCAGGATTAAATCGTTCAATCTCCGCTAATGTGTCTTCTATGGTGGCCCGGTAATCAAATTCATCACCGCTATCAAAATAAAACCGATACCACGGATCTAAAGGGCGAAATTCAATATGATCTTCGCGCTTTTCTCCAAAAAGTTCGTAGAGTTCATCAAAGAGAAAAGGTGCTGTGATGACTGTTGGCCCAGCATCATGGCGATATCCACCTTTTTCAAAAACTTGTGCTCGCCCGCCAATGGCATCGAGGCGTTCGACTAGGGTAACTTTATATCCTTTTGCCCGCATGCGAAGCGCAGACGCAATG
This sequence comes from Puniceispirillales bacterium (SeqCode), assembly GCA_965660595.1. Lineage (GTDB taxonomy): Bacteria > Pseudomonadota > Alphaproteobacteria > Puniceispirillales > UBA1172 > JAGWAQ01. The sequence continues at coordinate 6,850 of CBFIAO010000025.1, forward strand.
CCGCCAAAACCAGCGCCGATAACCAGCGCTGATTGGCCATTTTCAGATATATGATGTGTTTTCATTTACTTAGTCTTATTCCGCCGCATGTCGTATTGATTTAGCGCAAATTGATGCCAATAGGGCCTGAACAGGGGTGACAATATCCGCCAGTTCATCAGGAATAGATAAGGCTTTCATCTCTGCTTCTGCAAGGATGCTGGACATAAAATCACAGGTAATGCTGATTGCAGAGGATGCCATAATGCGTTGATGCCAATATGATGCTTTTTGGTGATCAGCGCGAGCCAACCATGCATCAAAGCTGTCACGTTCTTCACCCACCAATGTATTACGGAAGGTCACAATAACACCATTAGGCGCACGCCGCATAAGGTCTGATGCTGGATTAAGTGCGCCATCTTCACCAATGATGTTAAGAATATCATTAGCAACCTGATAGGCGGTGCCAACAGCATTAAAATACTGTGTGATAGGGGGTACCATATCATCACGGCCTGCAACAAGGGCCATGCCCTCAACTGGCGCAATAAACAATGGTGCTGTCTTCCCACGGATGATTTGAAGGTATTCATGCCATTCCGGATATCGGGTGGCTTCAAACTCCATCGCTTGGCCTGACGTTGTGTCTTTCATATGCTTTGCTAGTACAGAAACCAGCTGTGGCTCACGTGCATTGGCGGCGGCTTTAGCTGAAAGTTCAAAGCTAAGGCCTATCATCCAATCTCCTAACGCGAGGGCAGTGTCACGGCCAAATGCGGCCCAGACAGAAGGTCGGTCGCGGCGGGTAAGATCACCATCAGAGATGTCATCATGCACCAATGATGCATTATGCATGACTTCAATGGCGGCAGACCAGTACAAAGCGGTTTCGCTGTTGATTTTAAGCTGTTTTGCTGTCGCAAGGGCAAGGCCTGCGCGCAACATTTTTCCGGTATCTGTAAAGTGATGGGCAGCAGCTTGCCCTAATGGTGCGTCTTCACGCGGCAATGATGATTTAATGGTATTAAGAACCAATGCGCGAGCATCTTTAAAAATGTCATTTGATTGAGCGTAAGGCTTAACATTGAATGATGTTTTGCCAGTGATGTTCAGTGACACGTCATCCATTTTCCACCCCTTTTATATATTTGTATTAATATTGATTAATAAATGTATTCAGGCCGCCATGAAGACGGCCTGAATAACAACATTAGGCTTTTTCAGATTCTGCAACTGCAACTGACCAGATGATCACACCGAAGGCGATCTTGTTCAGGACGTCAGCAAGGTTGTAGATTACGTTCAAGCTTTCCATTGATGCGGTGTTTGTCATGTAACCAAATACATAACCGAGTGGGTAAATTGCCCAACCGATTGTTACAATCCAACGCATTGTGGAGAAGGCTGATTTTACTGAATCTGGTGCTTTATCAGCATTCATCTTGCCAGCTTCACCAGCAAAGACTTCATACAGAATGTATGCCCAACCTGCCATACCGATGATGAAACCAACGGTGATGTTTAGGTAACCAGCTTCACCAGCGTAACCACCGACCAACATGACCAGTGTACCGATCATCAGGCGCCAGAAGATGCCGCCAGATACGGTGCCGATTGCACGCAGGATCAGGTAGAATTCTACCATCAATAGCGGCACTGTAATCAGCCAATCAATATAACGATATACGGTTGGTGTGTCGCCAGTAGCAACCCACACGTCACGCATATAGAAATAGTGAACGGCAGCGATGAATGTCACCATACCAGAAACGGTAAGTGATGTTTTCCACTTAGCAGAAACACGAGCTGTTTCTAGCCAGAAGAAAGCAGTAGAGGCCAGAAGGGCCATTGAGATCAGCCAGAATGAAATTCCAACAAAATCGTCTTGTGCAAGGTTTTCTGCAGCAGAAGCTACGGCAGGAACCAGTGACAAAGCAGCTGCAGGTACAGCAAACTTAGCCATTTTATTTAGCATCTTAATCATTAGATACTCCTCAACGTTGAGTTTTTATTAAGGAAAACACGACATATTGTGGGTCGTGTAGACTTACTGATTTAAATAATTCAAATGATCTTCTGGGCAATTACTTTCATTAATTTTTTGTAACAAAAATTATTAAATGATTGATTATATTGAAAAATTATTGTTAAATTTTTGTTAAGAAATGGAGTTGTATTCACGTTAAGGAGCTCCATTTCTGAGTTATTGAGAAACACAGGGTTTAGATATGGATACGGTACTCGTCGGCGGCATAAGCGTTTTGATCTTTTTTGGCTTGATTTGGTTGTCACATGACCGGCTAGAAAAATCATCTCTTTCCCCAACGGCAAAGCGCATAGGCAACTATGCATTGATTGTGTTGGTTATTGGTGCGGCAACTATTGCAATTGATTGGCATTCCAGCACTTGGATGGCAACCCGCCAGTAGGAAGTAGCCATTCTCGTCAATTTGTTAAGGCATTCAAATTGATTGGGCATGTTAAAGTTGCATAAAGATTTTTTTTCAAACCATTGGCGTGGCCACTCTATTTTGTTATGAATAGGGTGATGTATAGCTAGATATATTAATTGGCTATATTTACATTGATTTAATCTCAAAGGATCAGCGCATGAAAACGGCATTTTTGTTTCCGGGTCAGGGGTCACAATCTGTAGGTATGGCGCAAGATATGATCGCAGCGTCTGCGGCGGCACGTGAAGTTATGTCAGCAATAGGTGAGGCGCTTGGGCCTGAGCTCGCCTCTATTATGAAAGATGGACCTGATGATGCGTTAAAAATGACACGTAATGCACAGCCTGCGCTAATGGCATCAGCGTTATGTGTGTCGCGTGCCTTAGAAGAACGCACGGGGAAGGCCCTTGATCAGCTTGGTGATGTTGTTGCAGGACATTCGTTAGGTGAATATGCAGCACTCGCCGCCACTGGTGCATTAAATGTTGAAACAACCGCGCGGCTGTTGCAATTGCGCGGTGATGCTATGCAGGATGCTGTTCCAGTTGGTGAAGGCGCTATGGCGGCACTTCTTGGCGCATCTATTGAGCAAGCGCATGATATTATGGCGGCTCAAGACTGGAAATCTCTTGATATTGCCAATGACAACGCACCTGGCCAAGTCGTGATTAGTGGTGCCATTGCAGATGTTGATGCTGCCCTTGAAATCGCAAAAGATATGGGTATTCGTAAAGGGGTGAAGCTGCCAGTCAGTGCGCCTTTCCATTGCCGTTTAATGGCGCCTGCTGCAGATGAAATGGCGCGCGCGCTTGCAGATGTGACCATTCATCGTCCGTCACTGCCTCTATATTGTAACGTGACAGCTGGTCCAGAAACAGATTCGTATATTTTGCGTGAGAACTTGATTGTTCAAGTAACAGGAATGGTGCGTTGGCGCGAAACGCTGTTGAATATGTATGATGCTGGGATAACAAGGTTTGTTGAACTTGGCACAGGTAAAGTGCTGTCAGGGCTTGTGAAGCGGACATTGCCTGATGCTGAGGCGCTGAATATTGAAACGTCTGAAGACTTAGACAAGGTAGCTGCACTACTTTAACAATACTTATGAGTGGCACCTACAAAAGTGGCACATATAAAAAAGGGGAAAATAATGTTTGATTTATCTGGCCGTACTGCACTGATTACTGGCGCAAGTGGTGGGATTGGGGCAGACATTGCCCGCGCAATGCACACGCAAGGTGCTCATGTTGTTCTTACAGGTACTCGTCAAGATGCATTAGATGCAATCGCAGGTGAGTTAGATACTCGCGTTTCGGTCCTGACTTGTAACTTGTCTGATCGTGATGCTGTGGCCGGCCTTGTGGACCGCGCAGTTGAAGACGCCGGCGCACCAATGGATATTTTGGTTAATAATGCTGGCATCACTCGTGATGGGCTGATGATGCGCATGAAAGATGAAGACTGGGATGCTGTCATGGAAGTAAACATGAATGCAGCCATGGTATTATCACGTGCTGTGTTGCGGGGTATGATGAAGGCACGCTGGGGACGCATTATTCAAATGTCTTCGATCGTTGGTTATACTGGCAATCCTGGCCAAGCTAACTATGCAGCTGCAAAAGCTGGCATGACAGGCTTTACAAAGGCACTTGCTGCCGAAGTTGCATCTCGCGGCATCACTGCAAATATTATTGCGCCGGGCTTCATTGCAACACCAATGACTGATGCATTAACGGATGCTCAAAAGGACGATTTATTGGTGAAAGTCCCTGCAGGGCGTTTAGGACAAGCTAATGAAATAGCAGCAGCAGCTGTATATTTGGCCAGTCAAGAGGCCGGATACATGACTGGTGGCACATTGCATGTTAATGGCGGTATGGCTATGCTATAAAAACTATAAGTGTTTTGCAAAAGCATGCTGGTCTTTTGGTGAATAATTTGCTAAACGCTTCTAAACTCAATTGGCATTCAATTGAAAATTTCCATCCCAATCTGTCGCAAGGGGAGCACACAAATGAGTGATATTGCAGATCGCGTAAAGAAGATTGTTGTTGAACATCTAGGTGTTGAAGAGTCAAAAGTTGTTGAAGGAGCAAGCTTCATCGATGACCTTGGTGCTGATAGCCTTGACACTGTTGAGCTAGTTATGGCTTTTGAAGAAGAATTCGGTTGTGAAATTCCTGATGATGCTGCCGAAAAGATTCAGTCTGTAAAAGACGCAATTGATTTCGTTTCTGAAAACGGCTCCTAATACGTTTTCTTCTCAATTTTAGGCAGGTTACCTTATGAGACGCGTTGTCGTAACAGGAATGGGTATTGTTAGCCCGCTCGGCGTTGGTCTTGACCATAATTGGTCATCCTTGATGGATGGAAAGAATGGTTTTGGTACAATCAGCCAGTTTAAAATTGATGATATCCCTTGTCAGATTGCCGGTATGGTTCCGCGCGGTGACGGCAGTAATGGGACGCTCGACCCTGATCAGTGGGTCGAGCCCAAAGAACAGCGTAAAATCGACCCATTCATTCTTTATGGGTTGATTGCTGCGCAAATGGCAGTTGAAGATTCGGGCTGGGTTCCTGAAAATGAAGACGATAAATGCCGAACAGGTGTGATGATTGGTTCTGGTATTGGCGGTCTTGAAACAATTTACCATACCAGCCAATTGCTTGATGAACGTGGACCACGGCGTGTAAGCCCGTTTTTTATTCCGTCTGCGTTGATTAACCTAATATCTGGTCAAGTTTCCATTAAATACGGCTTTAAAGGCCCAAATCATGCTGTGGTAACCGCCTGTTCCACAGGTGCGCATGCTATTGGTGATGCGTCACGCATTATTAAATACGGTGATGCTGACGTGATGATTGCTGGCGGAGCTGAGGCTGCGATTTGCCGGATAGGCATGGCAGGTTTTGCCGCCGCGCGTGCGTTATCAACTGGCTATAACGACAGCCCATCAAAAGGCTCACGCCCTTGGGATAAAGGTCGTGACGGTTTTGTTATGGGTGAAGGTTCGGGCATCTTGGTGTTGGAAGAATATGAACACGCGAAAGCCCGCGGTGCCAAGATTTATGGCGAAATTAAAGGTTATGGCATGTCTGGTGATGCCCATCATATCACGGCGCCTGCCGATGATGGTGATGGTGGTTTCCGTGCCATGCGTGCGGCGCTTAATGATGCAGGGCTCGGCACTAACGAAATTGATTATGTAAATGCCCATGGGACTTCAACACCCCTAGGTGATGTCATTGAAGCTGGCGCAGTATCTCGTCTATTTGAAGATGATTTGAACACGATGTCGATGTCATCTACTAAAAGTGCGACAGGTCACCTGCTTGGCGCTGCTGGTGCGATTGAAGCAATTTATTCAATCATGGCATGTTATAAAGATGCTGTCCCACCGACATTGAATTTAGATGACCCAGCTGATGAGGTTGCTGGTATCGACCTCGTTCCGCACAAAGGTAAGACTAAGTTAGTTAAAAACGCTATGTCCAATTCATTTGGATTTGGCGGTACTAACGCTTCTTTGATTGTGGGTAAAGCCGAATAATCATAATATGTCCTTATGTCGGTATGATAGCTGGGTAGTCCTAGCATGTTTGACCGGCATTGATTTTATGGTGTTGGGTATTGACGGAAGAACCTCCATTTAACACTGATGATGAGTTGCCTAAGCGTTCAAGATGGCTTAGTAAGCTCACGTTTTTGCTATTGCTTGCCATGATATGTGGTGGCGGCATCGGGTTGACTATTTTTACCTCATATCTGGGTAGGCCTAGCCTTGGTGAAGCTGCGGAAAGTGTATTAATTCCACCTGGTGCTGGGCGCGTTGTTATCCATGCCAAGCTTAACAAAGCTGGCATTGCACACCCCATGTGGGTGATGCGTCTAGAGGAGCTTCGGCGCGGCCGTGATTATGTGCCTAAAGCTGGTGAATATGCGCTGCCTGAAGGGGTGTCGCTTGCGCAAGCTATGGACATCATCCATGGCGGTGTCTCTATTCAGCACAGTTTTACTATCCCTGAAGGCCGGACCACACGTCAAATCCTTGACCGTATCTATGATGATGACCGACTTACAGGTTTAATTACCCCCATCCCAAAAGAAGGCAGTTTGTTGCCTGAAACATATTTCTTCACCCGCGGGGCTAAGCGTAATGATTTGATATCGCGCATGCAGCAAAGCCAAGAGCTTGCATTTGCGGCATTATGGGCGGATCGAGCAAAAGACTTGCCTTTTAGCACGTTAGAAGACGCCATTATTTTGGCCTCAATCGTTGAAAAAGAAACTGGACAAGATGGTGAGCGTAGCTTGGTGGCATCGGTGTTTATTAATAGGTTAAATGCAAAGATGAAGCTGCAATCAGACCCAACAACACTTTATGGTCTGGCCATGTCTGGTACACCAGTTAAGCGGTTATTGCGCCGGCATTTAAGCCATGATTCTTTATGGAATACCTATAAGTATAAAGGGCTGCCACCTACCCCTATTACAAACCCGGGGCGCGAAAGCTTAGCGGCAGTATTAAATCCTGCAAAAAGTGACTATTTCTATTTTGTTGCAAATGGGGAAGGTGGCCATAACTTCGCCAAAACACTGGCCGAACATAATAAGAATGTCAGTGCATGGCGTAAAATACAGTAAACGTTAGAATAAAATTCATCATACTTGAGGACATAAGCTCAAGTGGATATGATGTGCATGTTTGATAATTTATCCGAAATAAAGGCTTAACATATGCCACATGCATCACCTCTACAGATGATTTCACGCCGCGGGTTGATGTTGGTGTTATCTTCACCGTCTGGCGCAGGTAAGTCATCTATTTCAAGACACTTACTTGATAACGATCCTAATCTTCATCTTTCGGTATCTGCAACAAGCCGTAAACGCCGTCCGGGTGAAGTCGAAGGCCGTGATTATAGCTTTGTAAGCACTGAGCAATTTCAGTTGATGATTAATAGTGATGAATTTTATGAATATGCCAAGGTATTTGATAATTACTATGGCACACCAAAAGCACCTGTGATGGATAAGATGTCTAAGGGCAAGGACGTGTTATTTGATATCGATTGGCAAGGAACCCAGCAGATGAAAGCTCAAGCGCGAGATGACTTGGTCTCTGTTTTCATTTTGCCACCATCAATCGCAGAACTTGAAAAACGTTTAAACAAACGTGGACAAGACTCACCGGAAGTTGTTGCAAAACGTATGTCAAAAGCCGCAGATGAAATGTCACATTATCCAGAATATGATTATATCATTGTTAACCATGACTTAGCGGATTCAGTGGCGCAGGTGCAATCAATATTGAATGCAGAACGTCATAAACGTGATCGCTTAACAGGGCTGACAGACTTCATGAAAACACTGCGTGATGGTCATTAATATTGATGATGTTAAGTTTATGCTGATCTAGCCTGGCGCAATGCTTCGGCAATAGCACAGAACTCTTCAATTCCCATATGTTCTGGGCGTTCATCGCCTGTAAGTTCTAAACCGTCCAGTAAGCCGCCTACTTTTAGCGATTTGATTGAAGACCGCAGCATTTTTCGGCGTTGGCCAAATAATGCACGCGTAACATCTTCAAGACATGTTTTATCAGCGGCAGCAAGTGGTGCTGCACGTGGAATAAGTTGAACTACACTTGAAACAACTTTAGGTGGCGGCACAAACGCTTGTGGCGGGATGTCAAAAATTGCATGTGTCTCGCATAACCATTGGCACATAACAGCAAGACGGCCATATGCAGACTCGCCCTGTTCAGCGGTTATACGTTGACCAACTTCACGTTGAAACATAAGTGTCATGCCATCAATGCGGTCAATATAGTCCAACCAATTCAAGAGAAGCCCTGTCGCAATGTTATAAGGTAAGTTTGCAACGATTTGCCTAGGGGCATCTTCAGATCCCAGCTCTGCTGGATTTATCTTCATCGCATCAGCATCAATGATTTCTAACCTGCCTTCCGCAGCTTCAACCAGCGGAGCTAAGGCAGCAATAGCACGGCGATCTTTTTCAATTGCAATAACCTTTTCTGCACCAGCCAGTAATAGCGCACGTGTTAATCCGCCGGGGCCTGGGCCAATTTCAACCACTGTACCTTTAAGCGGTAAGGCTGCACGCGCAATACGGCCAGTAAGGTTTAAGTCAAATAGGAAGTTCTGGCCAAGGCTTTTACGCGCATCAAGCTCAGCTGCGCGAATAACATCTCGCAAAGGGGGCAGGGCATCAATTCTGTTGTTACTAGCTTCCACAATACGTGCCTATTGCTTACGGTCATAACGGCGAAGCGCCATTTGATTTGCCATATTTATAGCAGCTATCAAGGAAGATGAATTCGCTGTGCCTTTGCCCGCATGATCAAGAGCGGTGCCATGGTCAGGGCTCGTGCGAATAAAGCTCAGCCCTATGGTAACGTTTACAGAGCCATGAAAATCAAGCGTTTTTACAGGGATAAGCGCTTGGTCATGATACATTGCCAAGACGGCATCATAATCTTGATGGCGATCATCATGAAACAACGTATCGGCAGAAACCGGACCCGAAATATTAATACCTTCACCCTTCAGCACTTGAACAGCCGGAATAATGGTTTCAATTTCTTCATGACCAATAGCGCCGCCTTCACCAGCGTGTGGGTTTAATCCTGCTACGATAATATGTGGGTTGCTGATCCCTAAATCACGCCGTAATGCCATATCAAGAATGCGTGTTTTTTGAATGATCATTTCAACGGTAATCAAGCTAGATATCATTGCAATAGGTTCATGCACTGTTAGAGGAACAACGCGTATCTGCTGATTGGCTAGCATCATGACAGGTACAGCATCAGGCGCGTCTAGTCGTCCCAGATATTCAGTATGTCCGGGGTCTGAAAAACCAGCTGAATAAAGTGTAGATTTTTGAATGGGGCAGGTAACGATACCACGTACATGTCCTGTTTTAGCAAGGGTGGTTGCTTGCGTAATGGCGTCAATGATTTGCGGCGCATTTTCAGATGAAGGCGTACCAGCAACAGGGTCATTTGCCCATGTCATAGGTAGGACAGCTAAAACATCAGCTTCAAGGCTGTTTGCATCTTCCACCCTATCAATTACGCTGATGTTGATCGGCGTTTGTTGTGCGCGGCTGACCGCTTTAAGGCGTTCTGGATCATCAATCGTGATAAGGTCTTTTGCCCCCTGAAACACAGCATCCACAAGGATTTCAGCGCCAATGCCTGCAGGTTCGCCAGGTGTGACGATGAGGCGGCGCTGTAACATTAAGGTTTATCCTTATGGATAATGATGGCTTTCTTGCGAAGGCGTGTGAGATGTCGTGCTGAAAGTGCGGAATAATGCCGATTTTTAATTGATGCTTCAAGCTCATCTAATGTTGGCAGAATGATTTCTGGGCTTGTTCGTGTGCATACCATGAACACAACCAACCCTTCTGAAAAATTAATTACGTCAGACATTTCATTTTGGTCAAGCTGTACAATAATTTCACGCAACCGTGGCGCAAATTCAGCAATCTTAAACCGACCTAAATCTACACCAAGTTCAGAATTGTAGCTGTTATGTAATGTTGCAAAATCATCACAAGAAGACACCGCAGAAATATCACTTTTCAACATGCGACGACCATTTTGAATGGCCTCTTCATCACTCATATCAACGGGATAAACCAATCGATAAAGATCAACAATAGCTTCCATTGGGTCGCTTTGCCCATTAATTCGTAGGCCATTGATCCGGTAAATGACAACCGCCCCGTTTATATCCAACGGGCGGGTGAATGCACCAGCAGGTGCGTCTTTGATGATCTTTTGCACATCCGGGTCAATGCGTTCAAGCAATACCCATCCCATTTTACCACCTTGTTGGGCGGAACCTGATGATGAATATTGTTGTGCAATACGGCCAAAGTCAGCACCGCCACGCAAAGCCTCAAAGATTTGCTGGCCTAGCTCACGCGTTGCGGCATAATTTCGATTGGGTTCAGGCACCAAGATAATTTCATCAAGATCGGCATGCGGTTTTTGGACATTCTTTTTTATGCGTTCAAGTTCTTTTTCAGCCTCTTCACGTGTTTTTGAGAATTGTTTACTGAAATTCGACTGAATGGTTGAAGCCCAAAGCACATCAGCCAAGAATTTTTTCTCAGCAATGTCACGACTAATCCCAAGTGCTTTTAACACCTCATTAGGATCTTCACCATTTTGCGAAAACGAAGTATTGATTAATTCACTAGCGCGCTTCCGAGCCGTGACTTCAAAACTGCTTCCAAAAGATGCGCCAGCTTTGATTTTAATGATATCATCAATCAGCATCTGCAACACATCGCTATCGATTTGGTCGCGGTTGCTGTCGTTATAGTCAATGCCAGTTGTTTTAATCAAAAAATTGCGGCGTTCTTCAAAATCAATATTACTGATTGGCGTGCCATCTACTGTCGCAACAACGGATATTGATTTTGCCATTGCAGGTTGCTGAATTAAGGCAACGAGCAAAGTGATGACGCAAGCAACAGCGTACCATAGCGCTGGAATGTTTGGCGATTGTTCACTGTTCATTTTCATTTTAAAATCCTGATATGAATATCAATCATTATCTACGTTCATTATTTATCATCAGCTTGGACTAGCAACAAGGCACCAATCCCGATCATGATTACGCCTGGCGCAAAGCCAGCAACAATGGGTGGAAGCCGTCCTGATGTTCCCATAACATAGAGCACATCCTTGGTAAAATAAAAGAGAAGCCCCAGCATCACTGAAAATATCACAAGGTGGCCAACGGTAACGCGGCCGGTTGGGCTTAAGGTGAAACGAGCGATGATCATTACCATACCGACAAGAACAAGCGGCAATGATAATTGATAATACAGATATGATGTGTGGCCCAGGCTTGGCAGGCCAGCTTGTTCTAGCACGTCAATATACCCCCATAATTCATAAAGAGGGATAGTTTCAGGCCGCTTGTTTGAGTGCGTTAGGTCACGGCGCGAAATTGATGAGCTAAGTTGGGTGCTTTCAATAGGAATGACTTTTCCATCTTGGCGAATAACTTGGCCGCCATTGATTTGCCAATACCCCTCTTTTAGTACCAGCTCATCGGGGTAATACCGAGATATAAGATTATTGTCTTCATCAAATGTATAGACGAGCGGGTTTACAAGCGAAGATGAGCCTGCGTCGATGCTATCGCCATGCATGATGAACGATAGCTGGGTATTACGATCACGTAGCCAAATACCTTCAGTAGAAACAGTCAAGTTGCGTCCATTGCCACCAAACACATCTTCTTCAAGGCTGAGGTATCGTTTTTTTGTCGCTGACGCGATTGGGTCAACCACAATCAGGGTGAATAAGGAAAGTGCAATAATAAAAATTGATGGTGCTATGCTTAGCTTAAAAAGCGAGAGGCCATTAGTGCGCGCGATGATGATTTCATTTGTGCTGCGCAGCTTTTGAAAGCTGAAGATCAATCCAAACAACACCCCAAACGGGATCAATGTTGGTAAGGTTGACGGCATTTTGATGGCTTCCATTAACAAAACAGACATTGCAGATATGTTTTCTTTGTTGGAAACGCGGCGGAATAATTCAGCCGTATCAATGACCGCAACAATTAAAACAATAACTCCAATAGCGGCAAGAACACGCACGGCAACATGGCGGGCCAAGTACCGCATAAGGGTCATTGATAGGCGTGAACTATTCATCATGCAGTAACCTTTACGGGATGTGAAGGTTGCCGCAACAGATATAAACCAAGTAAACCCGGGCCAATACTGATGAGGTACATCATCGGGAATAACGACGGGGTGCTTACGGTTGCGCCACGTGCCATCACCATCAAGACTTGGACGGCGATCGCTGCTATGGCTGCGGCGGTTATCTGACGCCAACTGCCGGAACGTGAGTAGCGCGAGCTTAAAATGCTAGCAATGCCAATGATGACAAACGTTAACCCTAGGAATGGTGAGGCAAGACGATAATGACCTTCTGCTCGCATTTCCCTCGAATAATGTTCACTGTTGCTTTTGCCCTCAAGTAGAACCGTTATTGGTAATTCATTGTAATCGGATGGACGATTTACAAGATTTTGATATTCACGAGTTAGGGCTAGGCTATAGTTCCTAAATTCTAGCAATGCTGTTTGTGTGTCACCAAAAGTGTATTCAGAACGGATGCCGTTCGAAAACTCAATCTTTGGAGGGACGGCGGATAGATCAATTCTGCCTGATTGTGCGATTACCTCGATAACTTTATTGGGTTCACGTGTGTCATGCACAAAGATATTCGTGAAACTATTTGGGCCATTTCTTTCATCAATGAAAATGGTTAAGCCTTTTGTGATATCCGTGAACACGCCTTCCTGCAAAATCACAATAGGTGCAGATGTCCGGATGTTGTTGATAATGCTTTTATAGCCAGAAAATGTAAGCGGCAGGATAAAGGCCGAGTTAACAAACATGAAAAGGCTAAGGACAGCAGCAAATGCAAGCGGTGCTTGTGAAATCTTCAAATTACTTAACCCAACGGCATGCATCGCAGTAATTTCGCGATCTTGTTGAAGTTTATTCAATACAAGAACGGCTGCAATTAACCCGCCAATAGGTAAGATAACCATTAACCATAGCGGAATGGCCAGCAGAGTTAATGTCAAAAAGTCAGATAAGGGAGCACCTTTATTGACCAAAAGTTCAATCAGCTTAAGCGCTTGCGATAGCCATACGATACCAATCAGCGACATCGTGCTAACGGTTAGCCAATATAACAATTGTTTGAATAGGTAGCGCTTAATTTCCATGCTCAATCTTTACCATGAAACATGCGAATTTGTACATTAAATATAAGCGCTTGAGGGTGGTTTATCATCAGGGGGATTGATAGTATTTGTGTGGAATATTAACGGAAGAATTATTCTTGTGGGGTTGATAATCTGAACAAGGCAACCAATACTGAATAGTACGTTATGAAGAACATGTAATTGCAATTTATCCCACCTTAAGGACACATCATGACCGCAACATTAAGTATTGATTACGCCGCATCTACACCAAACCTTACCTACCCATTGATGGTAACCGCAGCTTCATCAGATGATGGATTGGTTATGTCAAACGCGGCATCATCTGCAGATACGGCCATGGGGGGCGCGATCAGTCGTGCTGCTGCAGAAGCAGACTTCAGTGGGAAATCAGGGCAGACCTTGGTTATCCGCGGCGGTGAAGGGACAGTCATTCTTGTTGGAACCGGGAAAGGCCTTGATGCCGGAAAGGATGCAGAAGATTTAGGTGGGCATATTTTTGCAGCTTTTGGAAAAGCTGGATTGACCGAAGCATCATTGATGCTTGATAGCATGTCACCTGACTGCATTGCAGATATTGCGCATGGTGCATATCTATCATCATACGTCTTCAAGCATTATTTTACAAAAGGTGATGCTGCTGAAGTGAAGATGAAAAACTTAACTATTTTGCATGATTTGTCTTCATCTGAAATGGCGATGGCTCATGAAATGCGTGATGAACTTGCTCAAGGTGTGTTCTGGGCACGTGACTTGGTGTTTGAACCAGCAAATAAGCTTTATCCTGAAAGTTATGCTGACCGTTGTCAGTCTTTATCTGAACAGGGCTTGAAAATCACTGTTCTTGATGAAGATGCCATGCGTAAAGAAGGTATGGATTTGTTGCTTTCGGTTGGGCAAGGATCACGCCGAGCGTCACGCATGGTGGTGATGGAATGGAATGGTGGCGGTGATGAGGCCCCTGTAGCATTGGTAGGTAAGGGTGTTTGTTTTGACACAGGCGGCATTTCGATCAAGCCTGCCGGCGGTATGGAAGACATGAAATGGGATATGGGCGGATCTGCCGCGGTGGTCGGTGCGATGCGCGCACTTGCAGGGCGAAAGATCAAGCGCAATGTTGTTGGCTTAATCGGCCTTGTTGAAAATATGCCAGATGGTGATGCAACACGCCCTGGTGATGTCGTAACATCTATGTCAGGCCAGACAGTTGAGATTATTAATACTGATGCAGAAGGCCGCCTTGTGTTGGCAGATGTGCTGACTTATGCCATCAAGCATTTTGCACCGACCAAAATGATTAATCTTGCCACCTTAACAGGCGCAATTATTGTTTCACTGGGTAAAGAGCATGCAGGGCTATTCAGTAATAATGATGAACTGTCAGCGGCATTAATGACGGCAGGCCTTGAAACTGGTGAAAAATCATGGCGAATGCCAATGGGCAAAGCATATGATGACCTGTTGAAGTCACATATTGCTGATATGAAAAATATTGGTGGCCGTTGGGGCGGGTCTATCACGGCGGCGTGTTTCCTTGAACGATTTGTTGAAGGTATTCCATGGGCGCATTTGGATATTGCAGGCATGGCATGGTCAGATAAAGCTGCCCCAACTGTGCCAAAAGGTGGAACAGGCTTTGGTGTTCGCTTACTAACGCGTTATTTAGAAAGTCATGCATAAGTTGATCGCATGACTGATATCGCCTTTTATCATTTAACCGCATCAAGTGCAGATGATGCCTTGCCGCAATTGCTGAGTAAAACAGTAGCTGCAGGAAAGAAGGCAATGGTGGTATCTAATAAAAATGGGATGATGGCATTATCCGCGGCTCTCTGGTCATATGGCCATGCCAATAATGAGAGAAAAGGAATGCCTTCTTATGCTGAAGGGTCTTGGTTACCACATGGCCTTGAGGGTAAAGATAATGATGATGCTAGCCTTTGTCCGATCTGGTTTTCAGGGGAGGTTGCATCTAACCAAAATAATGCAGAATTTGCGTTTTATTTAGATGAACATGTCCCTCAGGATGTCGGAGCGTTTGATCGTGTCTTCGTGTTATTTAATGGACTTGATGATGCGGCGGTGACATCAGCACGTAGCCAATGGAAAGATCTGCGTGCAGCAGGGCACGCTTTAAGTTATTGGACGCAAGATGACCGCGGGAAATGGGAAAAAACAGCGTAAATTTAAGTGGTCAGCTTAATGAAGCCCCAATGGGGTAGACAGATGCACCTATCCCCCCTAT